>NZ_DLSO01000056.1:18430-38601 GCF_002500165.1 Gordonia sp. UBA7860
TACGAAACCCGCGGAAAGGTTTTCCCTACTTCCTGCGCCCCGCCCCAGCCTCACCCCAGCGACCCGAGCGCGCCCGCACGCGCGCTGGTACCGTTAAATCCAACTGTGACAGAAGGGGCTGGTGATACCAGTGGGACGAACACTTCAGCGCGCTGCGCTCGGGGCTGCTATCGGACTGACGGCCACGTCGACGCTCCTGGCGACGGCCGGGTCCGCGCACGCCGCGCCGGCCGCCGACCCGCAGATCCCTGCGTCGTCGATCTCGCAGACTCCGAATGCAGGCATCGCGACCAGCGGCGACATCCCCTTTGCTGCGTTCGTCGCTCCGATCGCGGCGGCGTCGCCCGACCCGAACACACTGCGGGTGTGGCTCGAGCCGATGCCGGGCAACGCCTGCGCCGCGGCGCTGCGCTCGGCGGTCGTCGGGTTCGAGTGGCACAACACCGCCACCAAGAAGTCCGGGACCACCACCTTCGCGGCATGCAAGGAGGGCAAGCCCGCGCTCAGCCCCGCACTGCAGACCGGGCCGGGGCCGATCTCGTTCACCACGAGCGTCGTCGGACGCGGTGGCGCGACGTTCACCCTGAGTCCCGGAAGCGGCACCATCTCGCGCTGACCGCCACGTCGAGCGGCATCGCCAAGCGTTGGTAGACAATTTCTCGAATCTGTATACCCCGCCGTAGAACAGGTTCTAGATTTGGCGCATGGCGCAGACCGTGACCGAACTCCTGATCGACCGTGACAACGACGACTCCCTGGCGATTCTGTACGACGACAGTCGCTGGACATGGCGCGAATATCTCGACGACGCGCGGCGCACCGCGGCCACCGTCCTCGGCCGCGCCGACACCAAGCGCCCGATGCACATCGGCGTCCTGCTCGACAACAGTCCCGCGATGCTCATCGCGCTCGCCGCAGGCGCGCTCGGCGGGTACGTGACGGTCGGGATCAACAACACTCGACGCGGCGAGGCTCTCGCCAACGACATCGTGCGCGGCGACTGCCAGATCCTGCTCACCGACGCCGAGCACCTTCCACTCCTCGACGGCCTCGAGCTTCCCGGAGTCGAGGTCATCGACACATCGTCCGCCGAGTGGCCCCGGCTTCTCGCCGACGCGGAGGAGCTGACCCCGCACTCGGTACCGAACGCTACCGACCCCTTCATGCTGATCTTCACCTCGGGCACGAGCGGCAACCCGAAGCCGGTTCAGTTGGCGCACATGCTCGTTCCGTTCGCCGGGCCGCCCCTTGCCGAACGCTTCGGCATCACCTCCGACGACATCTGCTATCTCTCGATGCCGCTCTTCCACTCCGCGGCGCTCCTCGGAGGGTATTGCGTCGCAGCCGTTTCCGGCGCGGCAATGGTGCCCGCCAGATTCTCTGCTTCCCGATTCCTCGACGACGTTCGGCGCTACGGCGTCACCTACATGAACTACGTCGGCAAGCCTCTCGCCTACATCCTCGCGACTCCCGAGCAACCCGACGACGCAGACAACACACTGCGCGCCGCATTCGGCAACGAAGCCACCGACCGCGACATCGACGACTTCGCACGACGTTTCGACTGCCAGGTCTGGGACGGCTTCGGCTCCACCGAGTTGGCGATCATCATCACCCGCGAACCAGGAACTCCACGCGGCTCCGTCGGGAAGGGGTTTCCCGGCGTCGCCGTCTACAACCCGGCAACCGGGACCGAGTGTCCACCAGCACAATTCGACGACACCGGCGCACTCCTCAACGCCGACGACGCGATCGGTGAGATCGTCAACACCTTCGGCGCGGGCATGTTCACCGGCTACTACAACGACCCCGCGACCACGTCGGAAAGGCTGCGCGACGGCATGTACTGGTCGGGTGACCTCGCCTACAAGGACGCCGACGGTTGGCTCTACCTCGCCGGCCGCACCGGCGACTGGATGCGTGTCGACGGCGAGAACATGACAGCAGGCCCCATCGAGCGAATCCTGTTGCGCCTACGCGACATCAGTCAGGTCGCCGTCTACGCGGTTCCCGACGATCAGGTTGGCGACGCGGTCATGGCGGCCGTCATCCTCACCGACGACAGTTCCTTGACCCCAGGCGAGTTCGCGCAATTCCTTGCGGCGCAGCCAGATCTGTCACCGAAAGCATGGCCACGGTACGTCCGCATCGCCGACGACCTGCCGACGACGGCGACAAACAAGATCGTCAAACGTCAGCTCAAACACGAGGGCGTGAGCGCGGGCGACGATACCCTCTGGGTACGCGAACCGCGCGGCACCGAGTACCGCGCGGCGTCGCCCGCGAGCGTGTGACATCTCGACGGTGACACCGATGAACGCGGTGGAATCGATGCACACAGTGAAATCGTCGCACTCGGGAGAATCGATGCTCCCCGAGCTCGGCTACTACGCACTCTCACGGCATCCGGTATGCCCCGCCGATCTCGTCGACGAGGCGAAGTTGGCCGAGCGCATCGGTCTCGGCACAGCATTCGTGTCCGAACGGTTCAACATCAAAGACGCAGCCGTGCTCAGCGGAGCACTCGGTGCTGCGACGAGCCGCATGGGAATCGCGACTGCCGCAACCAATCACAACACCAGGCATCCCATCGTCACCGCCACGATGACGGCAACCCTCGCGGAGCTGACGAACGACCGGTTCGCGCTCGGCTTGGGCAGGGGTATCTCCGCACAGTGGCAGATCCTCGGGATCGACGATGTGACCAGTGCACAGTTGGCCGACATCAGCGACGTGCTGCGTCGACTGTGGCGCGGTGAGATGATCGGCGGCCACGACGGCCCCGCGGGCTCGTATCCACTGCTGAATCTCGGTGTGGCCGTTGCACCCGTGCCCATTCTGCTGGTGACCATGAGTGAAAGAACCCTGGAACTGGCGGGACGAATCGCGGACGGCGTCGTCCTCCACACCTTCCTCGACGACGCGGCGACGTCGAAGGAGGTTGCCACCGTGCGGGATTCAGCCCTCCGCGCGGGCCGTGATCCGGAAATGATTCGGATCTGGTCGGTGCTGGCAACCGTCGGCGACGAGCTCGCGGACCAGGATCGCCAACGCAGACTCTACGGCCGTCTCGCGACCTACCTGCAGGGCTACCCAGATGCACTCATGCGTGCGAACCGCTGGAGCACAGCCGATCTCGATCGTGTTCGCGCAACGTCTGCATTCTCCGAGGCCACCGGCCCCATCGACGCCACCGCAACGGCCGAACAACTCGACGAACTCGCACAGGCGATTCCGCAACACTGGGTCGCCGACAGCGCCGTCGGTTCGGCATCCGACTGCGCCACCGCGGTGGCGAGGCAATTCGATCTCGGCGTCGACTCTGTCATCCTGCACGGCGCGACTCCGACTGAGCTGGCGCCGGTGATCGACGCGTACCGCGCGAAGCGCTCCCCTGCCGTACGCGATCTGCCCGCGAATCCGGGGCTGATGACACCGCGAGGAGCCGAGCCCATGACACCGCGAGGAGCCAGCTTGTGACCACTCAACCACGCGCCGAAATACCCACGAAGATCAGCGATGTCACACCTGACTGGCTCACCGATCTCCTCCGCGCAAGCGGCTTCGACGAGGCACACGTCGTCGAAGTCGACGCAACGCCCGTCGGGACCGGCCAGATGGCGAGTTCTTATCGGCTTGCGCTGCGCCACGCAACCCCGTGCCGTCTTCCCGACACGATGGTGGCCAAGCTCGCAACCGGCCCTGCCGCCCAGCGCGAGTTCGGCTCAGGCGCTTTTCGAAGCGAGGTCCGCTTCTACCGGGAACTCGCCGTGACCCTCCGGGTACCGACACCCGCGATGTTCGCTGCCGTCAGTTCCGATTCGGGGAGCGAGTTCGTGCTGCTCCTCGAAGACATCGCCGACGGCCGCCAAGGCGATCAGATCGCCGCGTGTAGTCCTGCACAGGTGCGTTCGGTCGCGGTTGCGGCCGCGGGACTGCACGGCCCACGGTGGGACGACACCACACTCCTCGACGATTTCCCTCTCCCGACGCCGAGCGATTGCGACGTGTTGGAGTCACTGCTCGACCCGATGGCCGAGGTGTTTCGTGCGCGTCTCGCATTGAGCGACGCGCAGTCGGCCGTCGTCGACTGGTTGATCCGCGGCGCAGGCCCGTGGATACGGACACCTGCCGAGCACTTCGCCCTCATCCACGGCGACCTTCGCGCCGACAACGTCGTGTTTCGTGACGACGGCTCGCTGTCCATACTCGACTGGCAGACGATCACCACCGGGAACCCCATGCGTGACATAGCGTTTCTGCTCGCGACGAGTCTCACCCCAGACGCCCGCAGGATGCATGAGAAAAGTATTGTCACCGACTACCACCACGCGGTGCGCGCATGGGGCGCTGCGCTGTCGACACCCGGCGCACCGTCGAGCGTCCTCGATTACACCTTCGACGACTGCTGGCGCGACTACATCGACAACCTCATCCAGGCTCCGCTGATCATCGTCTTCGGCGCCGCGGCTGCACAACCCACCAAGAGAGGTGACGCGATGTTCAGCGTGATGCTCGAGCGTACGGCTGCGGCAGTGGCCGATCTCGCCCCGGAGCGCCTGAGATGACCAGCCTGGTGATCGGGGCGAGCGGATTCCTCGGTTCAACGCTGACTCGTCGACTTGTCGACTCGGGCGAAGACGTACGAATCCTGGTGCGCCCCACCAGCGATACGCGCACGATCGACGACCTCGACGTCGACCGGCACGTCGGTGAGTTGAATCACGCGGACACACTCGCCGACGCGATGTCGGGCTGTACCGATGTCTACCACTGTGCCGTTGACACGCGGGCGTGGCTCCTTGACCCCGCACCGTTGTACGAGACCAACGTCGAGCTTCTACGCTCCGTACTGGAGGTTGCTGCACGTATTCCACTGCGGCGCTTTGTCTTCACCAGCACAATGGCGACGATCGGCATACCGAAGTCGGGTCTCGCAGACGAAGACACCGAGTTCAACTGGGACCGCCGGGCAACAGACTATGTGCGATCGCGGGTCGCAGCGGAACGACTCGCGCTCGGCTACGCACGCGAGCACGCTGTACCGCTCGTTGCGATGTGTGTCTCGAATACCTACGGCGCCGGAGATGCGGTACCCACTCCGCACGGGTCGTTCGTCGCGGGTGCCGCGCTCGGCAAACTGCCCTTCGGCGTGCGCGGAATGCGTTGCGAATCAGTCGGTATCGACGACGCCGCAGATGCGCTCGTCCTCGCCGCGGAGCGCGGACGCAATGGTGAACGCTACATCATCTCGGAACGGTCCATCGATCTCGGCGAAGTCATCCGCACCGCCGCCGCAACCGCTGGCCGTGCAGCACCCAGACCCGTGCTGGGCCGTGCCGCGCTCTATGCCGCCGGCGCGGTCGGTTCAGCGAAGTCGACACTTACCCATACACCGGGCAAGCTACGCATCGGTACGGTGCGTCTGATGCACTGCATTCCAGAGATGAGTCACGACAAAGCTGTTCGCGAACTCGGATGGCAGCCAAGGCCGGTCACCGAGGCGATAGCTGACGGCGCACGGTACTGGGTCGAGCGGGCAGAGCAGCGCCGACGCCGCGCCAACACACCCTCCCAGCGGTCGGGCTGAGCGCCGAGTGTCATCGACGCTCAGCACAGGTACGCGACGATCGCCTCGACGAGTCCGCGACGGAGACCGTCGGACTCATTCTTCTCGTCCTCGCGGTCGTGGTGTGTCTGCGTCGCCCACGCAGGACACACGACGATCCGCACACGCACGGTCCCACCGCGACCGAACCGCCGCTGGGCGGCTCCGCGAACTGATCTCATAGATGCCGATTTGGTATGGGGTTTGTGCCGCAATCACGTGCAAACCCCATACCGATCTTCTCGACAACTCACTCTGAGAGCAGCCCTGCCAACTCCGCCAAACTGTATGGCTCCGTGTCTTTATGGTCGCGGTAGGCCACGAACGTCGGTTGGTGCGGATCGTATCGACCGATGAAACCCCCCGACGCCGTGAAGATCTGGCCGGTGATCCTGGCGGCGGCATCGCTCGCAAGGAATGTGTAGAGCTGGGCAACGTATTCGGGCGGTGCGGGAGCGAGCGCCGCGTCGCGGGTGAAGTCGTCCAGTATCCCTCTCGCATGCAGGCTTTCGATGTGTCTGACGTAGTCCGGCCCCGACGACAGCCTCGACTTCGCGCCGGGCATCACGACATTGACGCGCACCCCGGAACTCTTCAGATCGCCCGACGCGGCGAGCGCGAGAGCGTTCACCCCGCCCTTCGCCGCGGGATAGCCACTCCCACCGAACGTTCCCAACGACGCGGCCGACCCTGTCAACACGATCGAGCCCGACCGCTGTCCGACGAAAACCCTCGCAGCGGACTGGGTGAGGAAGAAGGCGCTCATCAGATGTGCGTCGAGTTGCTCGCGGAATTCGGCGGGCGTGATTGTCAGGACCGTCGACCCAGGGGGTTCGGCTATTCCGGCACAGTTCACGGCGACGTCGAGTGCGCCGAACGTGTCGAGCGCAGTCATGACCATTTTCTCGGCGACGCCCTCGTCGCCCGCCGACCCGCAGACGCCCACCGCGTAGCCACCGCCGCCTGTGATCTCGGCGACCGTGTCGTCGACGGCCCTCGCGTCACGGCCATTGACCACGAGCGAGACCCCGTGTCCGGCGAGGGCATACGCGACGTTCAGACCGATCCCCCGCGTCGACCCCGCGATGATCGCGACGCGCCCGGACAGGTGCGCGTCGATCGGGACGTCGGCCGCCATCAGATCTCGACAGCGCAGTGCGCGACCATCAGACCGGACTGCCGATCGGCGTGATGGGTAGCGATCGCCCACGATCGACGAACTCCCATGCGGCACCGGAACTGAATCGTGCGATAGCGACCTCGCCGGACTCCGACCTCTCGACGTCGGTGAGCGCGAACGTGACCTCGAGGGCTTCGCCGGTGTCGGTGACCGTCTCGACGTTCCAGTGCGCGTCGACACCTGTGGCGATCGCCTGCAACGGTTCGACGTGCTCGGCGTCGAACAGTGTGAGCCAACCACCGTCGGATCGTGCATCGGAGCTGTGCGGAATAGCCAGCACGACGCCATCCTCGACGACTCGCGCCGTCACGCCGGTGTACTGCACGGGCCCGAGTACGGGGATCAGCGATATCACGGTGGCCAATCCCTGCGCGTCGGGGGCGAGCGCCAACGCGCTGCGCAGTCGATCTGCCGCAAGGCCCGCGATACCGATCAACTGTTTGCGATAGATCTCGTCAACCTGTTCGGGGCTGTCGGCATGGCGTCGCAGTGACACGAGGAAGCCGAGGGCGAGCAACTGATGCTGCAGCGCAACCTCTTCCGCGATCCGGACGAGTGCGGTGTGCGACCATTCGCGGAACTGGAGGTCGTCACACAGGTCTCCGCGATAGTCGACGCGCCCGTCCGTCGCGGTCGTGTCGATCGTGCTCAACTGGACCGATGCCGCGTGTCTGGTGAACATCTCCTCGGCGTCGGGCGGCAGTGGTAGCTCGTCGCGGTCGGGTTCGATCGTCACGGTCCATGCGCAGTGCGGGTGTTGGTCGGTTGGTCTGCGGGGCGGCCGGTGAATGGGTCTGATGCGCGCTCGCCGATTCGTCGCGATGGCGGTGGCGTCGAAGGTCGGGTCCTCGATGTCGTGGCACATCGCGGTCACGTAGTCGTCCCCGAGCGGCTCTACATCCATCAGTGCCCCACAGTGATTGAGCACGAAGGAGCCGTGGTACTCGTCATCGATCTCGTAGCGGAAGTCCATGAACTGCGGTGGTGCCCCGATATCGAGTTGCAGGCATTTGAACATGTCGGCCACACCGTCGCCGTCGACGCCGAGCGCGTCGCGCATCCGGTGGGTGTAGACGGGGCTCGCGGCCATCCACTCCTCGATGGCTATCTGCGCCATCGTCTCCCGGCCGAAAGCGCTGATGAGGTGGGCCATCCCGCTGCGATCGATCAACTGACCCGACAGCAGTAGTTCAGGCACGATCGTCGCGAGTTGACGACCGGTGAGATCCGAGTACGTCCGGGCTGTGGGCATCTCGTGAATCACCAGAACTCGACGGGCGCCTTGCCGAACGGATACCAGCCGGGCTGGTCGCCGGTGGCCTTTTCGATCCGCTTGAGCATCCCGTCGCTCATCGCATTGTCCTTCAGCAGTTCGATGAACAGTGCCGAAACGTTGCCGTAGTCGAAGAAGTCACGCTGCCAACGGAATTGGAAGTTGCCACCGTACTTGAACCAGCTTCCCTGAATACCTTCGAGAGCGTACGGGGTCCCGTCGTCACGCTTGCGCTCGTACACCTGCTTCCACAGGCCGATCATCGAACCGGTGCGGTCGTCGATCACCCATTCCTGATACGGATAGGTCCACCCCTCGAGACCCTCCATCTCCTGACCGAGCGCGATCTCGCGGATCTCATCGCGGCCGACGGCCATGAAGTCCTTGTCCGGACCGTAGTTCCAGCCGTATGTGGCGTCCTCGGTGTAGAAGTCGGCCAGCGGCTTCCAGTCACCGGCCCGCTCGGCGACGATGTTCGCCTCGAGCCACCGCTCCTTCATCTCCTCTAGTTCTGCACGATCGAATGCCATGCCGTCACCTCTCGTTCGCTGTTCTTCAGGCACTTCTGTGTTCTCGGGTCGGTGTGTGTTGTCAGGTTGCGCTGCGTTCTCAAGCTCTGCTGCGCTTCTCACGCCCTGCTGTCTTCGACGATCCGCAGGGCCTGGGTGGGGCAGTACTGCACGGCGGCCTCCACCTCGGCGCGTTTGCTCTCGTCGGGCTGCGGTTCGAGGATGTCGACATGATCGACCTGGGCCTCGAACACGTCCGGTGCCTCCATCTGACACATGCCGTGCCCCTGGCAGATGTCGAGATCGACCTCGATTCGCATATCGCCCTCCTACTTCCGCCGTCTGCGGTAGCGCACCCGGCACGGCTGTGCGAGTTGCACCACCATCTTCGAGTGGTCGTTGCGGTAGGAATCCGACGGCTGGGACATCTCGAACTCGTAGTTCTGAAACAGCACCGAGAAGATCGCCTTGAGTTGCATGATCGCGAATTGTGCCCCCACGCAACGGTGTCGACCGGCACCGAAGGGTATCCACGTCCAGCGGTTGGCGAGATCTTCTTGGCGCGGCTTCACATAACGGTCGGGGTCGAAGGCGTCGGGCTCGGGAAAATCGTCGGGCAACCGATTCGATACCGCGGGCGATACCGCAATCGTCTGCCCCGCACGAACTTCGAAATCGTCGACCTGAAAGTCCTGCTGCACCAGGCGCATCAGAATGATCAGCGGCGGGTGCAGGCGAAGCGACTCCTTGAGTGCGTTCTCGAGCTGCGGCATCTGCCTGGTGTGAGCGAAGGTGTACTCCGGACGCTCGCCCGCCGGTGTGTCGCCGTAGATCTCGTCGAGTTCGTCGTAGACGCGCTGCATGTAATCGGGGTTGCGCAGCAGTTCGATCAGGGTCCAAGCGGCTGTGCCCTGTGTGGTGTGGTGACCCGCGAACATCATCGAAATGAACATCCCGGTGATGGTGTCGGCGTCGAAGCCCACCTGGATGAGCACGTCCATCAGGTCGCGATCATCCTTGTCCTCATCGGAACCGTCATCGCGGCGCGCAATGCGCTCGTTCATGATGCCCTGGATGAAGTCGACGAGCTCCGCCCGCGCGGAGTCGCGCTTGCGGAAGCTCTCGATGTCGGCGTGCATGTCGACGTAGGCGATCGGGTCGGTGCCCTTCTCGAGGTCGTGGAACAACTCGGAAACCCGCTTGTCGAGTTGTTCACGGAACTTGCGGCCGATCAGACACGCCGACGAGGTGTAGAGCGTCAGTTCACCGAAGAATTCGAGGAGGTCGATCTCGCCTTCGTCACCCCACCGGGCGATGATGCGTTCGACCTCGTTGGGAATCGTCACCGCGTGCTGCTTCATGTGCGGCCCCTTGAGCGCGGCGTTGTGGATCGCCTTGGATCGCTCCTCCGGACTCGCGTCGAAGACAACTCCCTCACCGAAAACCGGTGTCATGAAAGGATATGCCGCCGCTTGATCGAGATCCTCCTCCGGTGCGCGGAAGAAGTCCTCGTTGGCCGCGGCACCCGACACCAGCACCACCTCCCGGTCGGCGAGCTGGAACTGCCCGACGTCTCCACACTCGTCGCGCACGCGCCAGAACAGTCCGATCGGGTCGGCTGCCAGTTCGTCGAGGTGTCCGTGCGCTCCGTCGCCACCGGACACTCGTTTCGGCGTCGTCAGTGTGCTCATTTCGTGCCTCCGGTCGTCTCGTCTCCGGTCATGTCTGCTCCCCCACCGCTCTTGTCGCGTGAGATGGCGCCCTCGGCCTCGACCTCGACGACGCGCATGTGCGCACCGCGTGGCATGCCGACGATCGCCGAGATCGCCTGGGCAATATGTTCTGGTGCAAGGAAATTGCCGTGTCTGGCAAGTCCGTGGGTGATCCACGAGTTGAGCATCTTCTCCATCACCTCGGGTGCGAGGTTGAAACCCATGCCGGTGATGGTCTGGCCCGGACGGACGATACTGGCGCGGACGCCCGTGCCCTCGAGTTCGAGTTGCGCTGTGGCAACCAAGCCGTCGACGCCCGTCTTCGCCGCGACATAGGCCGACGACCATGGTCGTGGACGCACCGCGACGTCGGACCCGATGAACACGAAATCGCCACGACCGCGGTCGATCATCCCGGGGACGATGTTGCGGTAGAGCCGATGTGCACCCACGAGGTGGATGTCGACCTGAGACGCGAAATCCGTTTCGCTCATCTCATAGGAGAGCCCGACGTCGAGGTCGCCGGCTCCGGCAACCGCGATCTCGATTGGCCCCAGCGCGGCTTGGGCTTTCGCGACGCAGTCGCGCACCGACGCGTCGTCGGTCACATCGAGTGGGACGGCGACCGCCTCGCCTCCAGCACCCGCGATCTTGTCGGCGAGCTCCTGTAGCTTGTCGACACGTCGGGCGGCCAGTGCGACGGGATAGCCTGCGGCGGCGAGGTACTCGGCCGTCGCGGCCCCGATTCCCGACGACGCTCCCGCAACGAGTACGGGCCGACGCTCCGGATGAGGTATGTATGCCATCAGCGCACCGTCACCTTCACCGGGAGTGACGCGAATCCGCGCACGTTCACCGAGTGCACCCGTTCTGCGTTGGCGATGTCGATGTCGACTGAGCGAATCGACCGAACCACCTCGGCGAGGCCGATGTTCGCCTCGAGCCGCGCGAGATGCGCGCCGAGGCAGAAGTGTGCTCCCATACCGAAACTCATCAATGCCTGGCTGCAGTCGCGACCGATGCGATACGACGACGCGTCGTCGAATACATTCTCGTCGCGGTTCGCCGAGCCGACGAGGAGTAGTACCCGGTGACCTTCCGGAATGACCTGCTCACCGTAGGTGACGTCTCCGGCCACTCTGCGCAGCACCATCTGTGTCGAATTGTCGTAGCGCAGTGTCTCTTCGGTCCACTGCGGCACCACTTCGGGATCGGCGAGCACCTTGGCGAGCTCATCGGGATTGCGCCAGCCCCAATACAGCGCGTTGGCAAGCAGTTTGGTGGTCGTCTCGTTGCCGGCGACCACCATGAGGACCATGAACCCGACGATCTCGTCCTCGGTCAGTGTGGTCTTCTCGCCCGTCTCGTCGTCGTCGATTTCCGCGGTGATGAGTGCGGATACGAGGTCGTCGCCGAGGTTGCTACGGCGTTCGGCGATGAGTGCGGAGTAGTACTTGTGCAGTTCGAGGTAGGCGTAGACGGCTGCCTCGGGGATGTCGAGAACACCCTCCTCGCGGTGCAGCAACAGGTCCGACTGCTTCCGCAGATACGCGCGGTCGGATTCGGGCACACCGAGCATTTCCGATACGACGTCCATCGGGAGCAGGCCGGCGAAGTCGGCGACGTAATCGAACTCGCCTTTATCGAGGCACGAACTCCAATGATGGTGTGTCAGTGCGGTGATCCGACCGGCGAGGTCGTTGACCCGACGCGGAGTGAAGCCCTTCGAGACGAGCTTGCGGATTCTCATGTGCTTGGGATCGTCCATGGCGAGAAACGACATCGACTTGTGTGCGTCGGGTCCGTACGACGACGGGTCCATCGACACGCCCCACGCATTCGACAGATTCACACTGTCGCGGAACGCGTTTCGCACATCGTCGTGACCGGCGAGCGCCCAGAAATCCAGATCCGAGTTGTAATACACCGGCGCCTGATCGCGCAGTCGCGCGTACGTCGGGTACGGATCCTCGTGGAAGTCGTAGGCATAGGGGTCGAAAGGAATCTGTTGCTGCATCCCCGCGACCATTGCGGTCTCGGTCATCGATGAACCTCCATTGACGGTATGTGCATGTCGAAGGCGTGCCTTCGGGCGGGGTCGCGCACCTGGCGCTACCCACCTAGGGCTGCGCCGACAGGATCAGGCGTGCTGCGGCGACGAGCCGCTCGGACGTCTGTTCGTAGGTCAGATGTCCCATGCCGGCGTGGACGAGACCGCCCGCGTAGAGCATCTCGAGTGCGTCGACAACCGGACCGGGATGTTCGACGTCGACCTCGAGCGCCTGCGCGAGTCGCGTCCGGATGAAGCCACCGATCCGCAACCTCAGGTGCTCGACGTCGGGGTCGGTACCGAGCAATGCGACCGTGACCGCGCCGCCGAGTTGCCCCTCACCCGCGACCACAAGCGACACGTTGCGCAGGATCTCGGCAACCCGATCCTCGCGCGAGAGCGAGGCGTCGGCCTCTGGCACTCCCTCGGCCAGCCGACGCCAAAAGACCTCTGCCACAAGGTGACTCTTCGACGAGAAGTAGGTGTACGCCGTCGCGGGCGCGACCCCTGCACGCTTGGCGACCACCCTCACCGTCAGGCCGTCAAAACCGTCTGAATTGAGTACATCGACCGCGGCATCTGTCAGCCGCGCAACCGTCTCGGCTTGCTGTGCGGTCAGTCGGCGGCGCGTGGATTCCTGCGACACGGGGCTGGACATGTGACCGACGCTACACTAGGTTTGAACTCGAGTCCAGACACCTGTCCAGATAGTCTTCCAGTCAGCGTTGGAGCCCAGTTCATGTCACTTCGTCCAGCATCAGCGTCGGATCTACTGATCGACGGCAAGCTCATTCCCGGCAGCGGCGGCGTCTTCGACGTCGTGAATCCGGCAACCGAGGAGGTCATCGGCCAGGCGGCCGACGCAACCCTCGACGATATGGACGCGGCCATCGCCGCCGCCCGCCACGCCTTCGACACGACCAACTGGTCGCGCGACGCCACATTCCGCGCACACTGCCTGCGACAACTGCGCGACGCACTGCTCGCCCACACAGACGAACTGCGCGAGCTCACCGTCGCCGAGGTCGGTTGCCCGGTGTTCCTCACTCACGGACCGCAGCTGGAGGGCCCGATCCGCGACCTCGGATACTTCGCCGATCTGGCGGAGTGCTACGAGTGGACCCACGACCTCGGCGAGGCAAAGCCCATGGGAATCAGGAACACCCGCGAGATCCGAAAAGAGGCGGTCGGCGTCGTCGGAGCAATCACACCGTGGAACTTCCCGCATCAGATCAACTTCGCCAAGATCGGACCGGCGCTGGCAGCGGGCTGCACCGTCGTGCTGAAGCCGGCACCTGATACACCCTGGTGCGCTGCTCTGGTCGGCAAGGTGATCGCAGAAGAGACCGACTTTCCGCCGGGCGTCGTCAACATCGTGACGTCGAGTGATCACGCACTCGGGGCACAGTTGTCGACCGATCCGCGCGTCGACATCGTCTCGTTCACCGGCTCGACGGCCACCGGCAAGAAGGTGATGGCCTCGGCGGCCGAAACACTCAAGAAGGTCTTCCTCGAGTTGGGCGGCAAATCGGCATTCATTGTGCTCGACGACGCCGACCTTGCGTCCGCGGTCTCAATGGCCGCGTTTGCCGTCGTGACGCATGCGGGTCAGGGCTGCGCGATCACCACCCGACTCGTCGTCCCAAGTGAGAAGCTCGCGGAGGCAACAGCATTGGCGCGCGACTCGCTTGCCGGGTTCGCAGCGGCCGACCCCACCGATCCCGGCACGATCTGCGGCCCGGTGATCTCGGCGACGCAGCGCGAGCGTGTGGAGTCGTACATCGCGCTCGCGAAGACCGAAGGCGGCACGATCGAGATCGGCGGCACCCGGCCCGCCGACAAGGAGAAGGGCTTCTTCGTGTCGCCGACCCTGATCTCCGGCCTCGACAACTCGTCACGCACGGCACAGGAGGAGATCTTCGGCCCGGTGCTCGTCATCCTCGGCCACGACGGCGACGACGACGCCATCCGCATCGCCAACGACTCCCCGTATGGCCTCTCGGGGGCCGTCTGGGGAACCGACCGCGGCCGCATCAACAGGGTCGTCGACGGCGTCCGCACCGGAACGATGTCGATCAACGGCGGCATCTGGTACTCGGCCGACGTCCCGTTCGGCGGTTACAAACAGTCGGGCATCGGCCGCGAGATGGGCGTCGCGGGCTTCGAGGAGTACCTCGAGACCAAGGCCATCGCGGAGCCCGCGTGATCTCGACAAGCCCACCGCTGCTCGAGGGGGCGCGAGCACAGCGAGCACCCGCGTCGAGACCAGCGCCCCGCAGGCTTCGACACGCCACTCGTCCCTCGCGGCGGCTCAACCAGCGGGACAACCACCACCCGCTGGTTGAGCCGGGCGCGAGCCGCCAGGCGAGCACCCGCGTCGAAACCAGCGCGACCAACCACCACATCCAAGGAGACAGCAGCGCAATGACTTCCGCACGATTCACTGATCGCACCTACATCGTCACCGGAGCCGCGGGCGGCATCGGTGAGGCGTACGCCCGCGGCCTCGCCGCCGAGGGCGCGAACGTCGTGATCGCCGACCTCAACGACGACGCAGGCGAGAAGGTCGCCGCCGACATCGGCGGACGGTACGTCCACACCGACGTCTCCGACCCCGACTCCGCGCAGGCCCTCGCCGCCGCAACCGTCGACGCCTACGGCTCCATCGACGGCCTGGTCAACAACGCGGCAATCTACGGTGGCATGAAGCTCGACTTCCTCATCACCGTGCCGTGGGACTACTACAAGAAGTTCATGAGCGTCAACCTCGACGGCGCGCTCAACGTCACCCGTGCGGTGTACGGACACATGCGCGACGGCGGGGCCATCGTCAACCAATCCTCCACCGCCGCATGGCTCTACAGCGGCTTCTACGGCCTCGCCAAGGTCGGGATCAACGGTCTGACGCAGCAGTTGGCGACCGAACTCGGTGGCCAGAACATCCGCGTCAACGCGATCGCTCCCGGACCGATCGACACCGAGGCAACACGTGAGACGACGCCCAAGGAGATGGTCGCCGACATCGTCAACCGTCTGCCGCTCAAGCGTTTCGGCCAACCAGAAGATCTGGTCGGCATGTGCCTGTTTCTGCTCTCCGACGAGGCCAGTTGGGTCACCGGACAGATCTTCAACGTCGACGGCGGACAGGTCATCCGGTCATGACTCCCGCCGCATCGTCCCGTCTCGGCTATGTCGGGCTCGGCAACATCGGAGGCCCGATGGCCGGCCGATTGGCGAAATGGTCTGGCGGACTGACAGTTTTCGATCTCGCTCCCGACGCAGTCGCCAAAGTAGTCGATCAGGGCGCACGCGCGGCGTCGTCGTTGTCGGAGCTCGCGGCGTCGTCGGACATCATCGGCATCTGTGTGCGCGACGACGCGCAGGTCATCACCGTCGTGACGGGCCTGCTCGAGAGCGCAGCACCCGGCACGATCCTCACGGTCCACTCAACGATCGGTCCCGAGACGGCCGTCGACCTCGCCTCCGTCTGCGCCGAACGTGAAGTGACGCTGCTCGACGCCCCCATCTCCGGTGGTACACCCGGCGCTGAGCAGGGACGTCTCGCCGTGATGGTCGGCGGGCCGCGAGATGCCTACGTACGCCTGAAGGAACCCTTCGCGCTGACCTCTGACATGCTCGTCCACGCGGGAGACGACGTGGGTGCAGGCACCAAGATGAAGCTCGCTCGCAACCTGCTGCACTTCATCTCGTTCGCGGCGACCGCAGAGGCGTCGCGGTTGGCACAGGCGGCGGGCATCGACGTCGCCAAACTGGGCAAGGTGGTCCGCCACACCGACGCCATCACCGGCGGTGCGGGTGCAATCATGCTGCGCGACACCACGGCACCGATCGAACCCGAGGACTTCTGGTACGGCGTCTTCACTCACGTCCGCGAGCTCGGAGAGAAGGATCTCTCGCTCGCACTCACCCTCGGTGAGAGTCTCGACGTCGAATTGCCCCTGGGGACAGAAGCACTCGCCGATCTCGCCACAGGCCTCGGCGTGCCACACAGCGAAGGAGAGAAATGACCGACGACGCAACCCCCGACCCCGACACCCAGACCGAGCAACGCAAACGCGGACTCGATCTGATGTCTCAGGTCTACGGGTGGGAAATGTCAGACGGCCCCGGCCTGCACTTCGCGCACACTGCCGATCAGCTCTTCGCCGAGGTCTGGTCACGACCGGCGCTGAGTATCCGCGATCGACGGCTCATCCTGCTCGGCGCGCTCGCCGCGAGCGGACAGGTCGACGTTGCCGAGATCCAGGCGGGCGCCGCGCTGGGCAACGAAGAACTGACGCCCGAGCAGCTCGAAGAGATCGCGCTGTTCCTCTGCTACTACGTCGGTTGGCCGCTGGGCACCAAGATGAACATGATGTTCGGCCAAGTGATCAGCAAGTATCGCAAGTCGCAGAGTAAGCAGGGCTAGCCTCGAGGAATGACTGCGACGATCGCTTTCCGCGAGTTGACCGGCGGGGCGGGACAGACCAGCGTGATGTCTGCGTCCCCCGGTCCCGACCTCGCCGGGCATGGATATTCCGAACTCGAGTTCGCCGCCAGCGGGATTGCCCGACGCTTCGTCGACAGACCGGACGGCGAACTCGACGGTGTCGATCCCGCACCGTTCACCACACGCATCCTCGTACGTCGACCCGACGCCGCGCAGTTCAACGGTCACGTCGTCGTCGAATGGTTCAACGTCAGCAGCGGCGCCGACTCCGCACCCGAATACACCTACGTCGCAGAGGAATTGGTGCGCTCAGGAACAGCGTATATCGGCATCTCGGCGCAGTACACTGGCATCGCGGGTGGCCGAGATTCCGTCGACCTCGAGACGACGGGCGCGGGAACAGCCGGCGTGCAGGGTGATTCGCTGGAGGCGAAGGACCCGGAGCGCTATGCGGGGCTGCATCATCCGGGCGACGGGTACAGCTACGACATGTTCGGGTCGATCGCACAAGCTCTGCGCGACAACGACTCCGAACACCACCCCCTCGCAGGCCTCGACGTGCGCTGGGTCATCGCGGCAGGCGAATCGCAATCCGCAATGGCATTGACCACCTACGTGAATCGGATCGCGCAGAAACACGGCGCGATCGATGCTGCGCTGATCCACTCACGCCCACTCGGACAACTCCCCCTCGGCGAGCGGGGCAAGCCGATCGACATCTCCCCCGCCTACGCGGGCCCACCGCATCCGATCCGCTCCGACGCCACAACCCCGGTGTTCGTCGTACAGACGGAGACCGATGTACTCACCGATTTTCGCTATATCGAAGCGCGACAACCGGATACGGACGTCTTCCGCGCGTGGGAGGTCGCCGGGACGTCGCACGCGGATCTCGTACAGATCGGCGAGTACGAAGATCTCCTCGGATGCCCGCAGCCGGTCAACCGTGGCCAGCAGGTGTTTGTGCTGCGCGCAGCGGTGGCGCATCTGCGCGAGTGGATCGAGAACGGAACGCCGCCACCGACTTCCGCGCCGCTCGACGTCGACGTCACCGCCGCTTCGCCCCGCTATGCGCGCGACGACGTCGGCAACGTCCTCGGGGGCGTGCGTACACCGTGCGTCGATGCACCGACCGAGGTACTCAGCGGCGTCGTCACAGGCGACGTACCGCGCATCTGCGTGCTCTTCGGCTCCACCACACCGCTATCCGACGACGAACTCGCGACGCGCTATCCGACACACGCCGACTATCTGCGCACGTATGAGGCATCGACCGACGACGCGATCGCACGCGGAGTGATCAGCCCCGCCGACCGGGACGAAGTGCTGGCCGACGCCCGACCCGGACCCCTCACAGCCTGACACCCCGTCACCCTGACCCGGACCGTCCCTGTCTGTGTCGTTTCCGATCGAAGAGAGCCACCCGTGGACTTCACTCTAGAAGACATCTCCGACGACGAGATCGCCCGACGCCGAGCGGTTTTCGAGCCGCTGGTCGCGTCAGTGCGCGACCTCGTCGACGCCGTCATCCGTACCGAGGTCGACGACGAGGTGATCGTGGACGCCCAGCGCACGGTCTCGGGCGTCGTCGACGCTCTGCGTGCCCAACAGATCGACGGCGCCTACGGCGTGCGCTACACCAGCAACCTGGTCGGCATGGCCTGGGGCAACGCAGTGATGGGGATGCGCAACGCGATCGCGCCGCCCGTACATTCGACGCCCGACGGAGGCGGCGTACGCGCCGAGTTCACCCTCGGTGCCGCCTACGAGGGGCCACCGGGGCACGTTCATGGCGGAGTGTGCGCACTCGTCCTCGACCAGGTCCTCGGTGAAGCCGCTGCCGCCGACAACAAGGCGAGTTACACCGGCAGGATCGAATTCCGTTACATGCGACCGACTCCGCTGGGACAGTTGGTCGCTCGCGGAGAGATCGTCGAACGAGCAGGCCGGAAGAAGACAGTGCGCGGCACGCTTTCGGACGCTCGCGGGATCACCGTCGAAGCCGAGGGACTCTTCATCGTTCCGAAGGACGTGCCCGAGCTGTAGTTCGCGACGGCGCTCGCGGCGTACGGTGATTTTGTGACCGACCCAGAAACCGGAACAGCAGACACGGCCGCCCACAACCACGACACGCCGCCAGCACCGTTCACGGCTGCGGAAGCCGCGCAGGTGCGAAGCTTCTGGCGTGACCTGGGACTTCCCGGAATCATCGATGTACACACCCACTTCATGCCACGTCGGGTGATGGACAAGGTGTGGGCGTATTTCGATTCGGTCGGGCCGATGATCGGTCGGGAATGGCCAATCACTTATCGCGCCGACGAGGACGTGCGCGTTTCGGCGTTGCAGGCGTTCGGAGTTCGTGTCTACACGTCGATGATCTACCCGCACAAGGCCGACATGGCCGAATGGCTCAACGGCTGGGGCGCCGATTTCGCCGCGCACCACCCCGACTGTCTGCACACGTCGACGTTTTATCCGGAGCCGGACGCGGCGTCGTATGTCTCGAAGGCGATCGAGCGCGGGACGCGAGTGTTCAAGTCGCACATCCAGGTCGGCGACTACTCCCCGCTCGACCCGAGCCTCACGAGCGTCTGGGCGCAGATCGCGGACTCCCGCGTGCCGGTGGTGATCCATTGCGGTTCGGGGCCGACGCCCGGTCGTTTCACCGGACCCGAACCGATCGCTGCGCTGCTGCGGCAGTTCCCGTCGCTTCCGCTGATCGTCGCGCACATGGGCACGCCGGAGTACGAGGCATTCCTCGACCTTGCCGACACCTACGAGAACGTCCGGCTCGACACGACGATGTCGTTCACCGATTTTTCCGAGGAGGGTGCGCCGTTTCCGGTCGGGCTCCGGCCACGCCTACTCGACCTCGGCGACAAGATCCTGTTCGGCAGCGACTATCCGAATATCCCGTATCGCTACACCGAGGCGCTCGACGCGCTGGTACGACTCGACCTCGGCGACGACTGGTTGCGTGGGGTGTTCTACGACAACGCGGCGTCACTCTTCGGCGTCGGCGCGTGAGGTGACCGGCACGCTCAGCGCGACTGCGACGCCGCGATGCGCGCTTGCACCTCGGGTCGCCGTAGCGGTGGCACAGTTTTGGGTGGTTGTCGACGCTCTGGGAGCGAGTCGAGCAGGATTTCGGTCGCCGCTGTCACCGCCGCCACCGCGGCCTCGAACGCCTCGGTGTTGGCCGCCGACGGGTTTCGGATTCCGCTGACCTTGCGGACGTACTGCCGCGCGGCGGCCTCGACCTCGTCGTCGGTCGCGGGCGGCTCGAGCCCGCGCAGCTCGGTGATGTTGCGGCACATGGTGGCTCCTCTTCTCGGTTGGTGGCCTCGACAGGCTCGACCAGCGGTGGGCAAAGCTCGACCAGGCCC
>NZ_DLSO01000199.1:0-155 GCF_002500165.1 Gordonia sp. UBA7860
CACCGCTCCGAAGGTCCTCAAGGCCGATACCGGCCGGATGCTGCAGACGATGGCAAAGGGCTCGGGCAAACAGCAGGTCGCCACCACCATGGCACTGGTGCGGGTCTTCAAAGACCTTCTGCGCGACAAGGAAATCGGCAAGCGCATCGTGCCGA
>NZ_DLSO01000199.1:338-7556 GCF_002500165.1 Gordonia sp. UBA7860
GCGCATCGTGCCGATCATTCCCGACGAGGCACGCACGTTCGGGATGGACTCCTGGTTCCCCACCCTGAAGATCTACAACCCGTTCGGACAGCTCTATACCTCAGTCGACGCCGACCTGATGCTCGCCTACAAGGAGAGCCCGGACGGCCAGATCCTGCACGAGGGCATCAACGAAGCCGGATCTGCAGCATCTTTCACCGCCGTCGGCACGTCGTATGCGACGCACAACGAGCCGATGATCCCGCTCTACATCTTCTATTCGATGTTCGGTTTCCAGCGAACCGGCGACAGCTTCTGGGCGGCAGCCGACCAGATGACCAAGGGCTTCATCATCGGTGCGACCGCAGGCCGGACGACGCTCACCGGAGAGGGTCTGCAACATGCGGACGGGCACTCGCCCCTTCTCGCGGCCACCAACCCCGCTGTGGTGTCCTACGACCCCGCGTTCGCTTACGAGCTCGCGCACATCGTCGACGACGGCCTGAGGAGGATGTACGGCGAGGATCAGGAGAACATCTACTACTACCTGACCGTCTACAACGAGCCCATCACACAACCGGCGGAACCCGAGAACCTCGACGTCGCGGGTGTCCTCAAGGGCATGTACCTCTTCCAGCAGGCGCCGTCGGACAAGCAGCTCTACGCCAACATCCTCGTCTCCGGCGTGACGATGCCCGATGCGTTGAAGGCCGCGGCGATACTCGCCGACGACTGGGGCGTCGGAGCGAACGTCTACTCGGTCACCTCGTGGGGCGAGCTTGCTCGTGACGGGATCGCGTTTGACCGCGCCGCCGTGCGCGAACCGGGCGTCACACACCCTGAGCCTTATCTGACCGAGGTACTAGCGCAGACCGTCGGCCCGTCGATCGCGGTCAGCGACTACATGCGCGGCGTCCAGGAACAGATCCGCGCATACGTTCCGGGGACCTATCTGACGCTCGGCACAGACGGTTTCGGGTTCTCCGACACGCGCCCCGCTGCACGCCGGGTATTCAACGTCGACGCCGAGTCGATCGTCGTCGCGACGCTTGTCGGCTTGGCACGCGACGGCAACATCCCGTTCACCACCGCTGCAGAGGCCGCCGAGAAGTACCAGATCACCGACGTCCACGCAGCCAAGGTGTCCTACGCCGACACCGGCAGCGCCTGAGCGCAGCAGGGTCTCGGCGACGAGCGACGGTTCAGCGTCGAGGCCCGGCGACCTCGTGGTCGCGACTACATTGAGGGTGTGTCCGAGCCCAACATGACGCCCCCGCCCGTCGATGTCTTCGGCGCGCGGGGCGCTCATGTGCCCGCACCGGCAACCGTCCACGACGCACTGCCCGACACCCTGTTGCGCCGCGTCAAGCAGTACAGCGGCCGACTGGCGACCGAGGCCGTGCATTCGATGGCCGATCAGCTGCCGTACTTCTCCGACCTCGACGCCGCGCAGCGCGCGAGCGTGCAGTTGGTCGTCCAGACCGCCGTCGTGAACTTCGTGGAGTGGATTCAAGACCCCGAGGGCAACGTCAAGTTCACCGTTCAGGCGTTCCAGGTGGTTCCCCAAGACCTCGCACGACGCATCTCGCTGCTTCAGACGGTCGAGATGGTTCGCGTCGCCATGGAGTTCTTCGAGAAGTGGCTGCCGTTGCTCGCGCGCAACGACACACAACTACGTGCCCTGACCGAATCGGTGCTGCGCTACGGCCGTGAGATCGGGTTCGCCGCGGCATCGATCTACGCGTCGGCGGCGGAATCGCGCGGAGCCTGGGATTCGCGCCTTGAAGCGCTCGTCGTCGACGCCGTGGTCCGCGGAGACAGCGGACCTCAGTTGATGTCGCGCGCGGCGGCCCTCAACTGGGACTCGGATGCGCCTGCGACCGTGATCATCGGGGCGCCCCCTCCAGAACAGAACGTGTCGGTGCCGCTCGCCATCCACAACACGGCCAAACAGCACGATCGCGCCGCGCTGTCGGTCGTGCAGGGGTCGATGCTGGTGGCCATCGTCAGCGGACCGATCGTGACGAGCGACGCCTTCGGCGCCGCACTTCTCGATCACTTCGCCGACGCCCCGGTCGTCATCGGACCGACAATGCCCAATCTGACCGCCGCCCACGCGAGCGCCAACGAGGCAATGGCCGCGATGGCCGCCGTCGACGGCTGGCCGAACGCCCCGCGTCCGGTACACAGCGTCGAATTACTCCCAGAGCGCGCGCTGAATGGAGACCCGTCGGCGACCACGGCACTCATCGATACCCTCGTTCGGCCACTCGCCAAGGGTGGGCCCACGTTGGCGACGACCCTCGAGACCTATCTCGACACCGGCGGCTCCGTGGAGGCGTGCGCACGCGAACTGTTCATTCATCCAAATACTGTTCGCTATCGCCTCAAGAAGGTCGCCGAATTGACCGGACGTGATCCAACACACTCCCGAGATGGCTATGTCCTACGCATCGCCGCCACAGTAGGACGTTTGACACACTTCAAGAACGAATCATCGTCACGAGCCACATGAGAAACATCGTTAACAAGACCTCCGTACCGTTTTCGCAGGCAGACGCGTTTTGGGCACATTTGTGTAACGAATCTCAGAGTGGTGACGATGGGATAGCCACTGAGGTCACCATTGTGGGAACTCCACAAAAACTCTCGTGAAGGTTCATCGACCTCAACACCCACAAATTCACGCCAGAGGGTGTTCTCTGGTCACGTGCTTTCCTTGCTAGCGCCCGGACAGGGCTCACAGACACCCGGCATGCTCGCTCCTTGGCTAGAGCTTCCCGGCGCGCGTGACCAGCTGGCCATCTGGTCCAAACTCGCGGGACTCGACCTCGAACGGCTCGGGACGACCGCAACTGCCGACGAGATCACCGACACCGCGGTCACCCAGCCGCTCGTCGTGGCGAGTGCGCTTCTGGCGTTCAACGAGTACGCCAAGAACCACGAGCTACCCGACGATGCTGTCGTCGCGGGCCACTCCGTCGGAGAGCTCACCGCGGCAGCCATCACCGGTGTGATCACCTTCGACGAGGCCGTTACGCTCGCCGCCGTGCGCGGCGCCCAGATGGCCAAGGCATGCTCGCTGCAGCCGACCACGATGGCCGCCGTCCTCGGAGGCGACGAGCAGGAAGTCCTCGCACGTCTCGACGAGCTCGATCTGGTCCCGGCGAACCGCAACGCCGTCGGCCAGATCGTCGCAGCCGGTGACGTCGCAGCGATCGACGAACTCATCGCCAATCCGCCCGAGAAGGCACGCACTCGCAAACTGGCTGTCGCGGGCGCCTTTCACACGCGCTTCATGGAACCGGCACGCGACGCCGTCGCGCAGGCGGCCGCGTCGATCACCCCCTCCGACCCCACGCGCACGCTGCTGTCCAACTCCGACGGCCAGCCCGTCACAACGGGAACCGAGGCCCTGAGCAAGCTCGTCGAGCAGGTCACCTCGCCGGTCCGCTGGGATCTGTGCTCGGCCTACATGCGCGATGCGGGCACCGACAGCATCATCGAGCTGACGCCGGCCGGAACCCTGGTCGGCATCGCCAAACGCGAACTCAAGGGTGTCGGTTCGGTGGCGCTCAAGGTCCCCGCCGACATCGAAAAGATCTGACCGAGAAAACGTGACCGAGAAGGTCGACAAGCTTGGATAGCGGTCGCGCTCATCCGCGACCCCCGGAAACCGGACGAACCGGTTGTCCAAACATCAGTGGCCACGCGCCAGCGATGTTCCGGAGTTCACATTCACAAGCACAACGAAGGGAACCACACAGTGGCTGCCACCCAGGAACAACTCATCGCCGGCATCGCCGAGATCATCGAAGAGGTCACCGGCATCGAGCCGTCCGAGGTGACCATGGAGAAGTCGTTCGTCGACGATCTCGACATCGACTCGCTGTCGATGGTGGAAATCGCCGTGCAGACCGAGGACAAGTACGGCGTGAAGATCCCCGACGAGGACCTCGCGGGCCTGCGTACCGTCGGCGACGCCGTCTCGTACATCCAGAAGCTCGAAGCAGAGAACCCCGAGGCTGCGGCCGCGATCCAGGCACAGGTCGCGTCCGATCAGAAAGCCGGCTCGTGACCTCATCGCTCCGCGATTACTCCACGCTGGGGGGCAACTTCCCCAGCGTGGTGGTCACGTCGATGGTTGCTTCGACATCGCTCGGTGAGGACCTCGATTCGACCTGGAAGGGTCTTCTCGCAGGCGAAACCGGCATTCGTGAGCTGACCGACGACTTCGTCACGAAGTACGGTGAGCTCCCCTGCCGCGTCGGTGGCCGCATGGTCAAGGACCCAGCGGAAGAGGTGACCCGGATCGAGGCACGTCGCATGGCGTACGTCGAGCGCGTCGCCCACGTCATGAGCAAGCGCCTCTGGGCGCAGGCGGGCGAGCCCGAGGTCGATCCCGATCGGTTGGCCGTTGTGATCGGCACCGGACAGGGTGGCGGTGACGCGATGGTCGACGCCGTCAAGGCAATCGAACAGTCCGGCAACTACCGCAAGGTGTCGCCGCTGGCCGTCTCGATGGCCATGCCGAACGGTCCCGCGGCCGTCGTCGGACTCAACATCGGCGCCCGTGCGGGCGTCATCACCCCGGTCTCGGCGTGCTCGTCGGGTGCTGAGGCGATCGCTCATGCATGGCGTCACATCGTGCTCGGCGAGGCCGACATGGTGGTTGCCGGCGGCGTCGAAGGACACATCGATGCGATCCCTATCGCGGCGTTCTCGATGATGCGCGCGATGAGCACCCGCAACGACGACCCGGCAGGCGCTTCGCGCCCGTTCGACAAGGATCGCGACGGCTTCGTCTTCGGTGAGGCCGCAGCCATGCTGATCATCGAACGCGAAGAGCACGCCAAAGCACGAGGTGCGCATATCCACGCGCGCATCCTCGGTGCGGGTATCACGTCGGATGGCTTCCATCTGGTCGCACCTGATCCGAGTGGTCAGGGCAACGCGCGGGCGATGACCCGCGCTATCCAAACGGCGGGCCTGCAGCCCTCCGACATCACCCACATCAACGCTCACGCCACCTCGACCCCCATCGGCGACACCGCCGAGGCAGCGGGTATCGCGGCGGCGATCGGCAATCACGCCGCCATCTACGCGCCCAAGTCCGCTCTCGGTCACTCGATCGGAGCGGTCGGTGCGCTCGAGTCGGTGCTGACCATCAAGAGCGTCGAAGAGGGCGTGATTCCGCCGACACTGAATCTGGAGAACCTCGACCCCGAGTGCGGCGATATCGACGTCGTGCACGGCGAGTCTCGGTATGGGCAAATCGATTACGCCCTGAACAACTCGTTCGGATTCGGTGGACACAACGTGGCATTGGCCATCGGTCGCTACTGAGTAGTACCCCGACCCGGTCACGCTATCGGCCGCGACGTCGACGTCTCCGGTGTAGTACCCATACACCGGATGGTCGACGTCGCGGTCGGCGCCACCACACCTCCCCAACTCGCAACGCAGCAGTAGGAGACAGCGATGACCACACTGGCGCCCATCACCGGCCACGAGGACGCGGTCGATCCCCGCGATCCGATGCTGCGACTGACCAACTTCTTCGACGAGGGCGCCCTCACGCTCCTCCACCCGCGTGACTCTTCAGGTGTGCAGGCAGCGATCGGGCTCGTGCACGGCGTGCGCACCGTCGCCTACTGCACCGACGGCACCGTCATGGGCGGCGCGATGGGCATCGTCGGATGCGCACACATCGTCAACGCCATCGACACCGCCCTCGCAGAACAGGCCCCGGTCGTCGGGATCTGGCACTCGGGCGGAGCTCGCCTCGCCGAAGGCGTCGAAGCTCTGCACGCCGTCGGCGGAGTGTTCGAGGCGATGGTGAGGGCCTCCGGCTACATCCCACAGATCTCCGTGGTCGTCGGCTTCGCGGCAGGTGGCGCGGCATACGGGCCGGCCTTGACCGACGTCGTGATCATGGCTCCCGCCGGACGTGTCTTCGTGACGGGCCCCGACGTCGTCCGCAGCGTGACCGGCGAGTCCGTCGACATGGAGTCGCTCGGCGGCCCGCACACCCACGGCAAGAAGTCCGGCGTCAGCCACATCACCGCCGACTCCGAACCCGACGCGTACTGGCGTGCACGACGACTCGTCTCGACGTTCGGCAAACAGGGCCACTTCAACCGAGAGCAGGCAGAAGCAGGCGACTCCGACCTGCAGGCACTGCTACCCGAATCTCCACGACGCGCCTACGACGTCCACCCCATCGTCGCGAAACTCCTCGACACACAACTCGCCGCCGACGGTGAGACCGAAGTGTCGAGTTTTGAAGAGCTACAAGCGAAGTGGGCTCCCAACATCGTCATCGGCTTCGGCCGACTCTCCGGCCGCAGCGTCGGCGTCGTGGCCAACAATCCACTGCGCATGGGCGGCTGCCTGAACTCCGAAAGCGCCGAGAAGGCCGCGCGTTTCGTGCGCCTCTGCGACGCCTTCGGCATCCCACTCATCGTCATCACCGACGTCCCCGGCTACCTGCCCGGCGTCGACCAGGAGTGGAACGGCGTTGTTCGACGCGGCGCAAAACTGTTGCACGCCTTCGCCGAATGCACCGTGCCCCGCGTGACCCTGGTGACCCGCAAGATCTACGGCGGCGCCTACATTGCGATGAACTCACGCTCGCTCGGCGCGACCGCCGTATTCGCCTGGCCCGGCTCCGAAGTCGCCGTCATGGGCGCAAAAGCCGCCGTCGGCATCCTCCACAAGAAAGCACTCGCCGCCGCGCCAGACGACGAACGCGACGCACTCCACGAGCGTCTCGCCGTCGAACACGAACAGATCGCAGGCGGACTCGACCGGGCACAATCGATCGGCGTCGTCGACGAGGTCATCGACCCCGCCAAAACCCGCAGCATCATCGCCGAGGCTCTCGCGTCCGCCCCCGCGCGGCGCGGGAGACATAAGAACATACCTTTGTGATTTGGCGGCGACTCCGTCGCCGCGTGTTGGCCGGCCGGTCACTACCGCTCCCTCACGCCCTCCAGACCAACGCGATTCGGCCCCGGCAGTAGGCGGGTTCACATGATCGTCGCAACACTCTCAGGTGAGAGGTTGCGGCGATCATGTCGTTTCAGGAGGACTGTGTTCGGTTCGGTGACCAGTTGGCGAGGCTGGTGGATGCCGGGGTGCCGGTGAAGGAAGCCGCTGTTGGGGTGGGCGAGCCGCGGCATCGGTGCTACGCGATTCTCCGGGCGATCGGTCGGCCGGAGGGGCGGGCTCGTCGGC
>NZ_DLSO01000149.1:0-12759 GCF_002500165.1 Gordonia sp. UBA7860
GTTGGCGGTATTCGCATCACTCTCCGATGTGCGGTTCACCGGTCCGGTGCCGCTCGTGGGCGACATTGCCGACGCACTCGACGACGAGGCGGCGACAGATCATCCCGCCCGCGAGACGTTCCACAACCGCGCCAAACTGCTGGCAGCTCGACTGGCAGATCGTCGAGTCGTATGGACGGGCGACAGTCCGGCTGCGTCGGTGGTCGCCGCACGGAACGCCAAGTCACTTCTCGCGTTGTCCGGAAAGGTCTGCGCCACAGCCGATATCGATGCCGTCGCGAGTATTTCGCTGCAGTCGTGGAGTACTTCGGGCGCGTCCGCCGTCGACTCGATCTTCCACGACCCCCAGATCGACGGTCCATTGGCAGCCGAACCGCCGCGCGTGCTCGCGGTCACGACGGCGTCGAGGCAATGGTTCGCCGAGCGCAGGATCGTCGGTATTCCGGATGCGGAAGCGGTGTTCGGCGACGTCGACGATGCCGATCCCGCGGCGCACCCGGCTGGGCCTGTCGGGCCGGAGGACCTCGCAGACGGACCCGCCGACCTCGTCGGCTATGTGCTTCTCGCGTTACGCGTCGACATCGCCGCGGTGTATCTGCGCCTGACCGGAATCGGAGACTGATGAAACTGCTGGACGGAGTGGTCCGCCCGTACGCCTGGGGGTCGCGAACGGCTATCGCGTCGCTGCGACAGAAGCCGGTTCCCTCGCCGCACCCGGAGGCGGAACTCTGGTTCGGCGCACACACCGAGGGACCTGCGACGGTCCTCGGCAGCGACGGCGAGCCGGAAGGCACGCTGCTCGACGTGATCGACGATGATCCGCAGCAGGCACTCGGTGCTGCGACAACCGATCGTTTCGGCGATCGCCTTCCCTTCTTGCTCAAGGTACTTGCCGCTGACGAACCGTTGTCGCTGCAGGCTCATCCCAGTGCTGAGCAGGCCCGTGAAGGGTTCGCGCGCGAAGAGGCCGCAGGGATTCCCATCGATGCGCCGACGCGCAACTACAAGGACGCCTCGCACAAGCCGGAGCTGATCGTCGCGATCTCCGAGTTCGACGCGTTGGCGGGTTTTCGTGATCCCGCGCAGACGATCGACTTGCTGCGCGAACTGCAGGTCTCAGAACTCGACCCCTATCTCGGGATGCTGGCGGGCCAACCGGATGCCGAAGGGCTGCGCGCGGTGTTCACCACGTGGCTCACCCTGCCCGAATCGCGGTTGCGCACTCTCGTTCCCGCCGTCCTCACCGGAGCGGTCGACGCGCTGAACGCGGGATCGCGGTTCGGCCCGGAGCTGCGTACGGCGCTCGAGCTCGGCGAGATCTACCCCAACGACCCGGGAGTACTCGCGTCGTTGCTGCTCAACAGGATTCACCTGTCGCCAACCGAAGGGCTGTACCTGCCTGCCGGGGTACTCCACGCCTACCTGAGCGGCACCGGTGTCGAGATCATGGCCAACTCCGACAATGTGCTCCGCGGCGGCCTGACTCCGAAGCACATCGACGTGCCCGAGCTGTTGCGTGTTCTCGACTTCACCCCGGTCGACGCCGACGATCTCAAGCCGCGCGTCCGCACGGTCGGCACCGAGCGGATCTATCTGACGCCCGCGCCCGAATTCCGGCTCTCGCGTGTCGAGTTGGAGGGCACGGGTCTGCACCAGCCGTCGTCGATCTGCTTCGACATGCCCGGTCCGCAGATCCTTGCCGCGCTCGGGGGAACCATCGAGGCGCGGCTACCGGGCGACACGCCGCTGTCGGTCTCGTCGGGCTACGCGGCGTGGATTCCCGATGGTGACCCCGACGTCGTCGTGCGTGCGTCGTCGAGTCGGGCACTGTTCTTTCGCGCACGAGTTCCGGTCAACGATCCAGCAGGGTCGGCGTCAGAGAAATAGCGCGTCAGAGAAACAGATCTGTCACACAGAAGCTGTTGTCAGACGAGTAGTCCAAATCGGTCGGGACGCCTGGGGTAGGGCATCGGCTGCTCTGCCGGCTGGTCGCTGAACCGCGACTCCTCGGGAGTCGCGACCATCGTGACCCGGACGCAGGCATCAGCCGTTCGCAGCGTCACGTCGTGCGGCCGTGTGGGATCTTGCCTCACTTCGACCGCAGTCACTTCCATTGCGGTGGTGGAGGATTCGTCGAATGTCGCCTGATTGTTGGTGACGACGATTCGTGTCGCACCTGCTGAGACGGAGCGCGGTGCGACACCGTCGAAGAGGTGAATCCGCCCGCCGCCGTCGAGGTCGCCGTGGGGGTCGGCGAAACTCAGAACGTGATGATCGCCGACGCGCGCCACGAGGTGTTGCCACCCGTCCGGACGCGAGGTGTGCACCGTGACTGCGCCGCCGGTTGCGATGATCCGCAGCACGATCTGTGCGGCAAGGCGCGCATCGCCGATCAGGGCGACCTCTGATATGCCGGGGCCGAACAGTCGCGACGTGACCGCACGACCGGTGTGGTCGGCGCCGATCAACTGACCGCAGCCGCTGACCTGTATCCGGAGAGTGTCGAGCAATGCGTCGGCCTGTGCGCCCGACGTCGCGTGCAGTCCGCGGTGCACCCGATGCGCGGCGGCATAGGGGAGTGACGCCGTGAGGGCGTCGGACTGCCGTCCATCGAGCGGTGTGGCACCTGTTGGCCAGGTGTCGACGACGCGTCCGGCGTCCGGGGCGTCGTCGACGCGCATCAGCGCGCGCACCCGGAGCTTGCCGTCCCGTCCGTGGGACAGGGTGAGGGTGAGCGTTGTCGCGAGCGCCCCGGGGCAGGCGGTGCCGAACAGTCGCGGTAGGTCGCGGGGATCGATCGCCGCGGTGCGGAAACGGACTCGTCCCGCTGTGACCTGCGACCACTCTTCGGTCATCGAGTCCGGATCCGAGCCATGAGTCAATTGCTCTGTGAGCGCACGCATCTCGGTGGCGTTGAGCGGAGTGGCGACGAGCCCGCATTCGCGGAGTCGGCGCGCAACCCGTCGCGTGGTGATGGTCGCGGTGCGCAGGGCCCCGGTCGCGCCTCCGCCGCGGCGGGCAACCGCGTTCGGGCATTGCGTCGGATCGAGTCGTAGGACGACGAAGGTGCTGCGGTGCGTCGTCGCGGGAAGTGGGCCGAGGGTGCGTTCGTAGATCGCGGCCGCCTGTCCGACGCCGCCGACCCGTACGCCGTGGCTGATCACGTCGATCGACGAGAGCGGAATGTCGAAGGGGTCGATGCACCCGGCGAGGGTTGCCAGCGGTAGTCCCGGTTCGGTCGTCTCGCATCCGAATGGGGAGAGGAACGTCGGGGTGCAGCGTGCGGGGGAGATCCTCAGGACGGTGATCATCGTGCCGCCTGCCCAGCGGACACCGATGGGGCCATCCTCTGCGCGCACATTCAGAGAGGAGGCGCGCGGCCTGCGACCTGATGTGGGTACGTCGAATGGTGCGGGTGCGAGCTCGGCGAGACGACGCCGTGCCCGGGACCAGTAGAAGCCGAGTCGACGGATCATGTTGTCCGCCAGAGAATGTCGACCGGCGATCGGTACGAGTGTCACCGCCATGAGCGCCGCCGCGCCGAGTGCGACGACCCCCGCTCGGCCGCCCGCAGCCCACCAGCCGATGAACCCGGCGGCCAACAGCGCCTCGATCCCGACCAGCGTCGCGAATCCTGGTAGCCGTGAGCGCGTGGACGGCCCCGTGTCGAACGCCATGTGGTTGCTCCCTCTCCCCGAACCTGTACCAGCCCGTGTGCCGGCCGCCCCGCACACGTATCACCCAGTAGTAGAGCGTTTTCCGAGCCCGCGCGCGTCGAATCGGATGTTGTCCACAGCCGAAGACGTGATGCCGGATTGCCGGTTTTGTGCGTGTCTGGTTCGGTTAGGCTACTACCGCGCCGGTCAGCCGTCGTGATGTTGCGCAGGCCAGGTGTCACGCGAGAAGTGCCCTGACACAGGCGGTGCCACGAAAGCGCGTGGGGAACGATGTTGGGGGAGGGGGAGTATGGCGCGTCAACTGACGACCCGAGCGCAGGTCAACGGCTACAGATTTCTGCTGCGGCGCCTCGATCACGCGCTGATTCGTCGAGACGTGCGGATGTTGCATGACCCGATGCGCTCACAGGGACGTGCCTTGGCGGTCGGGGCGGTGCTCGGCGTACTCGTGCTCGCAGGTTTCGCGGTGTGGGGCCTTGTCAGTCCGCAAGGCTCCGTGGGCAAGTCGACCATCGTCGCGGCGAAGACCGGTGGCACCTACGTCGTCATCGACGGCACCATGCACCCCGTGCTCAACCTGGCGTCGGCACGACTCATCACGGGTAGCGACGAGAAGCCTGCGTCGGCGTCGGAGAAGAAGCTTGCCCGATACCCGCGCGGCCCTCTCCTCGGTATCCCCGGTGCGCCGTCGGCGCTGCCGGTCTCGAGTGCTTCCGCGTGGACGGTGTGCGATAGTTCCGATGCGAGTGCGGCCGATGGTGCGTCGGGGGTCGGTGCGGGTTCGGTCGGCGCGCGCACCGGAGCGCTGACGGTCGTCGCAGGCGAACCGGAACTCGGGGCAGACATCCGTGCCGCGAACGCCGACGATGCCCTGTACGTGACCGATGGTGCCGGGGTGTTCCTGATCTACCAGCTCGACCGCGACGGACACCCGACACCTGTTCGCGCGCAGGTGGATACGACCAGCGTTCCGGTCCTGCGGGCGCTGGGACTGGAGGGTCGGACGCCGCGGCCGATCAGTCGCGGGTTGCTCAACACTTTTCCCGAGGTCGACCCGTTGACGTTGCCGGACATCGCGGGTGAGGGTGGCGTGAGTTCACTGGCGGGCGGTTCACCGGCCGGCGCACGTGTCGGTTCGGTCATCAAGACGACTGCGGCCAATGGCGTCGCAGGCTATTACGTGCTGCTGCGCAGCGGTGTTCAGCCCATCAGCGCGGCCACGGCCGAGATTCTGCGTCTCGCGGAGCGTGACGACGCCGCGCCGGTGGCGACCGTCGCGCCAGGCGTTGTCGCCGCTAGTCCGATGCGTGACGATCTGCCCATTGCCGACTTCCCCACGACGACACCGCATCTCGTCACAGCCGGCGAGGGTACGGTGTGCCGGGCGTGGGCGCGCGGCGCCGATGCGGCTCGGACAACGCTGCTCGTCGGCGATACCCTGCCGCTGCCCGGCGGTGCGAGACCGGTCCGTGTCGCGAGTGCCGACGGATCGGGCCCCGGCGTCGACCAGGTGTACGTGCGACCAGGCTCGGGCGCCTATGTCCAGGTGACCGGAAACGAATCAGATAGTGCACGTGCGGAATCGAGGTTCTACGTCGCCGATACCGGTGTGCGGTACGGCGTGCCGGACGCGAAGACGGGGTCGGTCCTGCGACTCGGCGCATCGCCGACCCCCGCTCCGTGGGATGTGATCTCGCTGCTCGTCGCGGGGCCCACGCTCTCGCGCGAGAACGCGCTCGTCGCGCACGACGGCTTGGGCGCCGATCCGGCAGGTATCGCTGTCAACCCGCCGGAGAGCGCGCAGCAGACCGGCGGTTAAGGGTGCGCAGCGGTTACCCGCTACCGCCGGCTGCTCAGGTGACCGGACCGCCGACGATGTTGCCGACGATGCCCCGAATGATGTTGGTGCCGTCCTCTTCTCGGAGTTCGGAGTACCACTGCGCCGTCTTCTCGGGGTCTTTCGCATGTGTCACGTCGCAGCGCTTGCGTGCACGGAGGACGAGGTCCCCCGCGCGCTCGGCGCGCGCGGCCTGGTAGTCGGCGAGCGCGGCGTACACGTCGTCGGGGTGATCGCGGAAGGCGAACTGCAGTGCCACAGCGTCTTCCATCGCCGAACAGCCGCCCTGCCCGATGTCGGGAGTGGTGTTGTGCGCGGCGTCGCCGAGTACCGCCACGCGGCCCTTGACCCAGGTGTCGAACGGATCGAGGTCGAGGATCTCGACGCGGTTCGTCGTTGCGGGATCGAGCTTCTCGATGAGCGTCTGCACCCCGGGCGCCCAGCCATCGAACTCCTTGGTGAGTACCTCGCGGGCGGTTCCCCGCTCGAAGGGCTGTCCCTCGGGCATCGGGACGTCGAAGAAGAAGTAGAAGCGGTCGCCCGCCACCGGCATGACCGAAACCCGTTTGCCGTCACCGACATACGTCGTCCACTCGGTCGACGGGCCGATGGCCGGATCGGTGGCGACGAGGCCGTTGAAGTTGACGTAGCCCGCGTAGCGTCGGGTGACCGGGCCGCCCAGAACGTATTCGCGGGTCAGTGATTTCGCGCCGTCGGCGCCGATCACGATGTCGCCGCTGACGCTGGTGCCGTCGGCGAATTGCACTGTGGCAGCGTCGGGTCCGTCCTCGACGGAGACCATCTTCATACCGAAGTTGATGTCGTCGAATCCGTAGGCGTTCATGAGCATGAGCTGCAACTCGGCCCGCGCGATGGGGTAGGGGCGTTGGCCGACCTCGTCGATCAGCGGCTGCATGCTGAACCGGCACATGGTCTCGCTCGTGTGGCCGTCAACGTAGCTCATGGTGTCGACGATGCCTCCGAGCGCTGCGGTCTCTTCCTCGAGTCCGAGGTGATTGAGGCATTTGACGCCGTTGGACCACACCGAGATCGCGGCACCGACCGGCTTGTTCTCGGTCACCTGCTCATAGACCGCGACGTCGAATCCGAGTTGTTTCAGGGCGATAGCCGCGCTCATGCCGCCCATGCCCGCACCGATGATGACTGCCTTCACGTTGTCTTCCCTTCCACCATGAACAGGCTAGGGCCGATCGTGGCGTCGCGCGCGGCGAGGTCGATTGTGCACTGCGCGTGCGATCGTCAGTTGCGTGGCAAGCCGTCGACCATCGAGGTCACCATGGTGCGCCATTGCGTGATGATCGTCTCGAGGTCGAGCCCGACGACCTCGGTCAGGTGCTTGACGGCGGTGGCGCCGAGCGGCGTGAGTAGTGCGATCGCCGTCACCTCGACTGGATCCGGGAAACCCAACTGCCGCAGCAGGATCTGGATATGCATACTCGATGCGCGGGACACGGGATGGCTCCAGAACTCGGTGCCCGGTAGGTCTGCCTCGAGCAGGATGTCGAGGTGCGCCGCGTTCATCTTCAACCGCGCGGCGCCGTAGGCGAGGAGTCGTTCGAGGGGGTCGGCGCCCGGTCCGAGCGGGGCGGGGCCCGAAAGATAGGACTGCTGTAATTCCGATTCGGAGTGGTCGAGGAGGGCGAACATCAACCCGGTTCGGCTACCGAACCGTCGGAACACGGTGCCCTTACCGACGCCTGCCTCGCGCGCGACCGCATCCATGGTGACCGCGGCGGCGCCGTGATTGTCGATCAGGTTTTTCGCTGCGGCCAGCAGCAATCGCCGATTACGTGCCGCGTCAGCGCGTTCGACGCTGTCGGGTTGGGTTAACTGCAGTGACCGTGGTCCTCCCTCGACCTCTTTACGCATGTGATGAGCCTAACGGTTGACGGATCCGCGCTGCGGAGCGAATCTCGGTGGAACAAATCGGACCGCGGTCCGGTTTTACCAACCAAGTGTAGCGCCATGAAAAGGAGAAGTCTCGTGCCAGATCACGACATCACAGCACAGAACGCCAAGGTCACCGTCGCCGTATTGGTCGGCAGCCTGAGGTCGGCATCGATCAACAAGCAGCTCGCCGAATCCGTGGTTCGCAATGCCCCCGCCGGTATCGAGTTCTCGGTGGTCGAGAACATCGGTCGTGTGCCGTTCTACAACGAAGACGTCGACTACGCGCCGGGTTCGACGGTCGGCGTACTCGATCCCGAGGTCGTCGCGCTTCGGGAGCGGGTCGCCGCGGCTGATGCCGTGTTGATCGTCACGCCCGAGTACAACGGTTCGGCCCCTGCGGTGTTGAAGAACGCCATCGACTGGTTGTCCCGCCCGTACGGAGCCGGTGCTCTGACCGGCAAGCCGGTCGGTGTCATCGGGGTCGTGCTTGGCCGTTTCGGAGGGACGTGGTCGCGTGAGGACATCCGCAAGTCGGTGAAGATCGCGGGTGGACAGGTCGTCGAGGAGGTGGAGTTCGGAGTGTCCGGAAGCCAGCTCGACGACTCGGGCCGACTTCCCGCCGAGGTCATCGACGGTGCCGTCGACGCCGTGCGCGTACTGGGATCCGAGGTCGCGGTATCGGTATGAGGTAGTGATCGGTGAGGGTCTGTTGCGGCCGCCCGTGTCGGAAGAATCACAAAAGTGTGAGTTCCGACCCGGGCGGTCGTCGCGCTTCGCAAGGCGACACGCCGGAGTTCACGATCGCGTAGGCCCGCGACCTGCGACTTTCATCGATGTCATTACAAGTTCTAGTGGTGCAACCAAATGTCAGACACAAGGTGTAGTGTTTGGAACACCAGCAAGGCCGACGACGAGGATCGCTTGTAAACCTCCGAGACGGCGGTGAGGTCGGTGACCCAGATCACTATCTTCACTCTGGAGAATCACCTGAGGCAGTACCACCTGAGGCAGTACGACGTCACCACGACCGAGGAGCAATCTGATGGCCATCACCGTCTACACCAAACCGGCCTGCGTGCAGTGCAATGCCACCTACAAGGCTCTGGACAAGCAGGGCATCGAGTACGAGGTCGTCGACATCACCCAGGATGCAGACGCTCGCGATTACGTCATGGCTCTCGGGTACCTGCAGGCGCCCGTCGTCGTCGCCGACGATGAGCACTGGTCGGGCTTCCGTCTCGACCGCATCAAAGCGTTGTCAACACGCGCAGCCTGAAGCCTTCGCATCACGATCCGAAGGGGAAGCCGGATCGAATGTCTCTCACAACATCGTCTCTTGAATCACCATCTCTCACGTCACATCCGTCTCTCGAGTCACCGCTGATCGTTTATTTCTCATCGGTGTCGGAGAACACTCATCGGTTCGTCGAGAAGCTGGGAATGCGCGCGGCGCGTATCCCGGTTCTCGACGGCGAGCGGTCCGGAGGTGCGGTATTCGAGGTCGACGAACCCTACGTCCTGATCTGTCCTACCTACGGCGGCGGCAAACCGTCGTCGACGGGAGGCAACGGTTTCGTGCCGAAGCAGGTCATCAAGTTCCTGAACAACACACACAATCGTTCGCTGATCCGTGGCGTCATTGCCGCGGGGAACACGAACTTCGGCGAGGAGTACTGTCTCGCCGGCGACATCATCTCGCGTAAGTGCTCGGTTCCGTATCTCTACCGATTCGAGCTCATGGGCACTTCTGACGACGTCGACCGCGTCCGCAGCGGTCTGGTCGACTTCTCGCGCAGCGACGCCTTCGTCGATCCCGAGACGGCAGCCAACGTCCGAGCCTGAGTGTCGGTACCGCCCGCTATCGTCTCGACCATCCGGCAACCCTTCCATCACGTCCACACGCATCCCACACTCCGAGGAGTCTCTTCGTGTCGCCTACCGCATCCGTCTCGGAATCCACAGTCCCGGACACCACCACGTCGGCGAGTGTGTCAGGCGTGCACGCCGGCCCGGCCGATCACGATCCGGGTGAGCTCGACTACCACGCGCTCAACGCGATGTTGAACCTGTACGACATCGACGGGAAGATCCAGTTCGAGAAGGATCGCGAGGCTGCACATCAGTACTTCCTGCAGCACGTCAACCAGAACACGGTGTTCTTCCACGATCTCGACGAGAAGCTCGACTATCTCCTCGAGGAGAACTACTACGAGCCGGAGGTTCTCGCCAAGTACGACCGTGAGTTCGTGAAGCTGCTCTTCGGTCACGCCTACGCCAAGAAGTTCCGTTTCCCGACGTTCCTTGGAGCGTTCAAGTACTACACCAGCTACACACTGAAGACCTTTGACGGAAAGCGCTACCTCGAGCGTTTCGAGGATCGTGTGTGCATGGTCGCGCTGACGCTCGCCGACGGCGATACGTCGCTGGCACGTGCGCTGGTCGACGAGATCATCGAGGGCCGATTCCAGCCTGCGACACCCACGTTCCTCAACTCGGGAAAGAAGCAGCGCGGTGAGCCGGTGAGTTGCTTCCTGCTTCGCATCGAAGACAACATGGAATCCATTGGGCGAGCGATCAATTCGGCGCTGCAACTGTCCAAGCGCGGTGGTGGTGTCGCGCTGCTGCTCAGCAATATCCGTGAGCACGGCGCGCCGATCAAGAAGATCGAGAACCAGAGCTCGGGTGTCATTCCGATCATGAAGCTGCTCGAGGACTCGTTCTCGTATGCCAATCAGCTCGGCGCACGGCAGGGTGCGGGCGCGGTGTACCTGCACGCACACCACCCCGACATCTACCGCTTCCTCGACACCAAGCGCGAGAACGCCGACGAAAAGATCCGCATCAAGACGCTGAGCCTCGGTGTGGTCATCCCCGACATCACCTTCCAGCTCGCCAAGAACAACGACGACATGTACCTGTTCAGCCCGTACGACGTCGAGCGTGTCTACGGGGTGCCGTTCGCCGACATCAACGTGACGGACAAGTACCACGAGATGGTCGAGGACCGGCGGATTCGCAAGACCAAGATCAAGGCGCGTGAGTTCTTCCAGACTCTCGCCGAGCTGCAGTTCGAGTCGGGTTACCCCTACATCATGTTCGAGGACACGGTGAACCGGGCGAACCCGATCGACGGAAAGATCACCCACTCCAACCTGTGCTCGGAGATCCTGCAGGTCTCGACGCCGTCGACTTACAACGACGACCTCTCGTATTCCCATGTGGGCAAAGACATCTCGTGCAACCTGGGTTCACTCAACATCGCCAAGACCATGGATTCTCCCGATATCGGGCAGACGATCGACACGGCCATCCGCGGCCTGACCGCGGTGAGTGACCAGACGGCGATCACCTCGGTGCCCTCGATCGAGAAGGGCAACAACGATTCGCATGCCATCGGCCTCGGCCAGATGAACCTGCACGGTTACCTCGCACGCGAGCGCATCTTCTACGGCAGCGACGAGGGCATCGATTTCACGAACATGTACTTCTACACGGTGCTGTTCCACGCACTGCGGGCGTCGAATGCGATTGCGCGCGAACGCGGTAGGTCGTTCGCGGGCTTCGAGAAGTCCACGTATGCCAGCGGCGAGTTCTTCGACAAGTACACCGATCAGGCGTGGGAGCCCGCGACCGAGCGGGTACGAGAACTGTTCGCCGACGCCGAGATCGACATCCCCACGCAGGACGACTGGCGTGAGCTGAAGGCTGCCGTGCAGCGCGACGGCATCTACAACCAGAACCTGCAGGCGGTGCCCCCGACCGGATCGATCAGCTACATCAACCACTCGACGAGCTCGATCCACCCGGTCGCGGCGAAGATCGAGATCCGCAAGGAAGGCAAGATCGGCCGTGTCTACTACCCGGCGCCGTACATGACGAACGACAACCTGGACTACTACCAGGATGCGTACGAGATCGGCTACGAGAAGATCATCGACACCTACGCCGCCGCGACCCAGCACGTCGACCAGGGGTTGAGTCTCACGCTGTTCTTCAAGGACACCGCGACCACGCGCGACGTCAACAAGGCGCAGATCTACGCCTGGCGCAAGGGGATCAAGACGCTCTACTACATCCGCCTGCGTCAGATCGCACTGGAGGGTACCGAGGTAGAAGGCTGCGTCAGCTGCATGCTGTAAACCACCACACCGCACACCTCCCAACCGTCAACACCGCCCCAGGAGGCGACCACCATGACCGCAGGCACACACAGTCCCGCAGACGGCGCACCCATCAAGCTGGTGAGCCGGGTCTCGGCCATCAACTGGAACCGAGTGCCCGACGAGAAGGACGCGGAGGTGTGGGACCGCCTGACAGGCAATTTCTGGTTGCCCGAGAAGGTTCCTGTCTCCAACGACATCCCATCGTGGAACACGTTGACCGAGTACGAGAAACAGCTCACGATGCGTGTCTTCACGGGCCTCACGCTGCTCGACACCATCCAGGGCACCGTCGGTGCAGTGTCGCTGATCCCGGATGCGACCACGCCGCATGAAGAGGCGGTGCTGACCAACATCGCGTTCATGGAGTCGGTGCACGCGAAGAGCTACTCGTCGATCTTCTCGACGCTCGCGAACACGCCGCAGATCGACGACGCGTTCCGCTGGTCGCGCGAGAACCCGCTGCTGCAGAAGAAGGCACAGATCGTTCTCGACTACTACCACGCCGATGATCCGCTGAAGAAGAAGGTCGCCTCGACGCTCCTCGAGTCGTTCCTCTTCTACTCCGGCTTCTCCCTGCCGATGTACTGGTCGTCGCACGCAAAGCTCACGAACACCGCCGACCTCATCCGCCTCATCATCCGCGACGAGGCCGTGCACGGGTACTACATCGGGTACAAGTACCAGCAGGGTCTCGAGCGCGATTCGCAGGAGCGCCGCGACGAGCTCAAGGACTGGACGTTCGGCCTCATGTACGACCTCTACGAGAACGAGGTCGCGTACACGCACGACCTCTACGACGGCGTCGGCTGGTCGGAGGACGTGAAGAAGTTCCTTCACTACAACGCGAACAAGGCGCTCATGAACCTCGGCTACGAGGCGATGTTCCCCTCGTCGGTGACCGACGTGAACCCGGCGATCCTCTCGGCGCTCTCGCCGAACGCCGACGAGAACCACGACTTCTTCTCGGGCTCGGGCTCGTCGTACGTCATCGGTAAGGCCGAGAACACCGCAGACGAAGACTGGGACTTCTAGCCCCCGCTAACAACCAGTTGAGTGGTCAGTTTTTGTAATTCTGACGGCGTCAGAATTACAAAAACTGACCACTCAACTGGTTGTTAGCGGGGGCTAGAAGTCCCAGTCTTCGTCTGCGGTGTTCTCGGCCTTACCGATG
>NZ_DLSO01000075.1:0-16050 GCF_002500165.1 Gordonia sp. UBA7860
ACGCTGCGTCCCGAAGGCACCGCCGGAGTTGTTCGCGCGGTCATCGAACACGGTCTCGACCGTGGACAGCTCCCCGTCAAGCTCTGCTACGCGGGTCCGTTCTTCCGCTACGAACGCCCACAGGCCGGCCGCTACCGCCAACTGCAGCAGGTCGGGGTGGAGGCGATCGGCGTCGACGACCCCGCGCTCGACGCCGAGGTCATCGCGATCGCCGACGAGGGTTATCGACGGCTCGGACTGTCGGGATTCCGCCTGGAGATCACCTCACTCGGCGACGACTCCTGCCGCCCGGCATACCGCGACGCGCTGCAGGAGTTCCTGAGCGGACTCGACCTCGACGAGGCGACACGTCAACGCGCACAGATCAATCCGTTACGCGTGCTCGACGACAAGCGGCCCGACATCCGCGAGGCCACCGCCGACGCACCGCTCATGCTCGACTACCTGTCCGACGACGCGCGCGGCCACTTCGAGAGCGTGCTGTCGCATCTGCGCCAGCTCGGCGTCCCGTATGTGATCAATCCCCGCCTGGTCCGCGGCCTGGACTACTACACCAAGACGACGTTCGAATTCGTCCACGACGGACTCGGTGCGCAGTCGGGTATCGGTGGCGGTGGTCGCTACGACGGCCTGATGCGTCAACTCGGCAGCAAGCAGGATCTCTCGGGTATCGGCTACGGCCTCGGCGTCGACCGTACGATGCTGGCTCTCGAGGCCGAGGGCATCGCCCATGTCGACGCCGCGCGGTGTCAGGTGTTCGGGGTGCCCCTTGGTACCGACGCCAAAGCTGAATTGGTCAGTGTCGCAGGGCAACTGCGTGCTGCGGGCGTCAGCGTCGACCTCGCCTACGGCGACCGCGGACTCAAAGGCGCTATGAAGGCCGCCGATCGGTCCGGCGCGAAGCTGGCGCTGGTACTCGGCGACCGTGAACTCGCCGAGGGGACCATCGAGGTCAAGAACCTGACCAACGGTGAACAGCACAAGATGTCGCTGGAGGGCGTCGTCGCAGAGGTCAGTGAACTGCTGGCCTGAGAACGGTTCCCGGGATCCGCGCGAACTGCATCAATCCGGCAATGGCCCCGTATCGGGCATGAAATCCGTTGCGGCACTGCACTATCCGATCGGATAGGCGCGAGGGTCCGATCGACGAGTTTTGATCTGAGCAGATGTTCAGATGAGCGGTGATCGGCCTATCGTCGTGTCATGAGTTCGTCTGTCACCGGGGTCGCGCGTTCCTCGCGACGTCTGTCATCGCTGTCGTCCCGCCTCTCACGCGGGGAGTGGGCGAGTATCGGCGGAATGGTCGCGGCTGTCGCCGCCCTGCACGTGATCGGTTGGGGGACGCTGGTGTTCCTGGTGGCGCCAGAGCATTTCACCGTCGGTCAGAAGACGCTCGGGATCGGCATCGGACTCACGGCGTACACGCTCGGGATGCGGCACGCCTTCGACGCTGACCACATCTCGGCGATCGACAACACGACGCGCAAGTTGATGGGGGAGGGTCAGCGGCCGCTGTCCGTAGGATTCTGGTTCTCACTCGGGCATTCGAGCGTCGTCTTCGGCCTCTCCGTGCTGCTGGCGTTCGGGATCAAGGCGCTCGCAGGCTCTGTCGAGGACGACTCATCGACGCTGCATCAGGTGACGGGCCTGATCGGAACGAGCGTGTCGGGCGGATTCCTGTATCTGATCGCCGCGATCAACATCGTGATCTTGCTCGGCATCCTCCGTGTCTTCCGTGACATGCGGCGAGGCGTGTACGACGAGGCGCAGCTCGAAGAGCACCTCAACAACAGGGGCTTCATGAATCGCATCCTTGGTCGCGTGATGAAGGTCGTCAGCAAGCCGTGGCAGATGTATCCGATCGGCGTGCTCTTCGGACTCGGATTCGACACCGCGACCGAGGTTGCGCTCCTGATCCTTGCCGGATCGAGTGCTGCGGCAGGTCTGCCCTGGTACGCGATCCTGTGTCTGCCGGTCATCTTCGCCGCCGGTATGAGTCTGTTCGACAGCATCGATGGGTCGTTCATGAATTTCGCATACGGGTGGGCGCTCGCCAATCCGGTGAGAAAGGTGTACTACAACCTCATCATCACGGGATTGTCCATCGCGGTCGCACTCGTCATCGGCACCATCGAAGTGCTCGGGCTGCTCGCCGACGAGTTCGGGTGGACGGGCAGGTTCTGGGACGACGTCTCCGGCATCGACCTCAACGTGCTCGGTTTCGTGATCGTCGGATTGTTCGTCGCCACGTGGATCGTGTCGCTGGTGGTGTGGCGCTTCGCCGACATCGAGAAGCGTTGGGGTGCAACGCTTGCGCCGCAGGAAGTGGCAGACCTGCCGAAGTGACCCCGGCGCGTCCGACACGACTGGTTAACGGGTCATCTCCTCGCGCAGGACGTCAAGGCTGACCCCGCCGAGCGCGAGGGCGTTGGTGTGGAAGTCCCTGAGCGTCCACTCGGGGTGTCGGGTCAGCGCTTGCGTCCGGCACTGCTCCCAGACACGTTGTCCCAGCGCATAACTCGGTGCCTGGCCTGCCCACCCGAGGTAGCGGTCGAGCTCGAAGCGCAACACCGCCCGATCCATCGCGACCGACTCGGTGAGGAACTGCCATGCCTTCTCGGCGTCCCAGGTGCCACCACCGACAGATGCGGGTGCCGCCTTGCGGCAGTGGACACCGATGTCGACGACGACCCGCGCCGCGCGAAGGCGCTGCGAGTCGAGCATGCCCATCCGGTCGCCGGGGTCGTCTAGCCAGCCGAGCTCGCTCATCAACCGCTCGGCGTAGAGCGCCCAGCCCTCACCGTGTCCCGAGGTGAAGGACGCGAGTTTGCGCCAGGTATTGAGGTCGGGATCGACGATCGCGGCACCGAGTTGCAGATGATGGCCCGGCACGCCCTCGTGGTAGACGGTCGTCTTCTCCTGCCAGGTGTGGAAGACGGTCTGTTCCGGCGGTACCGCCCACCACATCCTGCCTGGCCGGGAGAGGTCGGCGCTGGGCTGCGTGTAGTAGATGATGCCGGTCGACGACGGTGCCAGCCGACACTCGAGTCGGGTGAGACGGTCGGGAATGTCGAAGTGTGTGCCGGCGAGGCCGTCGACCGCTGTGTCGGACGTCTGCTGCATCCACGCGAGGAACGACGCGCGATCGTGGAGCTGGTACTGCGGTGCGGCGTCGAGGAATTCGAGTGCCTCGGCGACGCCCGCCCCGGGCACCAGGTCTGCGGCGATCGCCTGCTGCTCGGCGGTGATGGCGTCGAGGCGATCCAGCGCCCAGTCGTAGGCCTCGTCGGGATCGACATCGGTGCCGAGGTAGTACGGCAACCGGAGGAGGTACCGGTCGCGACCGATGGCGTCGTCGGGGTCGGCGGAGTCGAGGACCGTAGACCGCAACAGTGCGGCCAGGCCGTCGAACGCGGCACCGGCGCTGTCGAGCGCGGCGGCCAGGTCGACGGAGAGTGTGTCGTCGGAGGCGATCGACGCGGTGTTCTGCGCGATCGCCGCGCGCGCCCCATCGGCTTGTGCCGCAACCAGTTCGACCTGTCGTCGTGCGAGCGCGGGTCCGACGTCGCGTCGGTGCGCGAGTCCGACGATGACGCTGTCGATCGCCGCCGGGATCGCGTTGATCCGCGCCACCATGTCGGCGCACTGATCGGCGGTGTCGGTGGGCATGAGGTCGAAGATGTCGCGAATCGCCTGCAGCGGTGAGGCGATCGCATTGCACTCACCGGTCAGTTCACCGGCGTCGGCGAGTGCGAGTTCGCGATTCAACCCCGCTCGCATCGTGGCGATGGTGACCCTGTCGACGTGGTCGGCGGGTGACGCGGCGTCGAGTCGTGCCAGCGTCGCGCGCACCAGGGCTGCCCGTTCTTCGACGGCGTCGGGGGAGAAGTCGGTCAGTAGACGGTCGTGGCCCGCGAGGCCGTACTCGGTGGCAAGGATCGGGTCGAGGTCGGCGCTACGAGCCAGATGGTCGTCGGCGATCGCGTCGACGGGGGTTGGTGTGCGCCCGGTGTGCTCAGAGGTCATTGGTGGAGAACGTGTCGCACTGGCGTGGGTCGCCGTTCTTGTATCCGGTCGAGAACCAGCGGACCCGCTGATCGGCCGAGCCGTGCGTCCAGCCCTCGGGATTCGAGTTCGCGCCCTGGATCGTGTCGTCGCCGATCGCCTTGGCGGTCTGGATGACCGAGTTGATCTGATCGTTGGTGAGCGGTTCGAGCATCGCGTCGGTGCCTTTGTCGGCGTGATACGCCCATACGCCTGCGTAGCAGTCAGCCTGCAATTCGACGCGGACCGAACCGGACTTGGGTCCTTTGGAGCCGAGCTGCTGACCCTTCTGCAGCGCGCCCGTCAGGTTCTGCACGTGGTGGCCGTACTCGTGCGCGACGACGTACTCCTGCGCCAGCGGGCCGTCGCTGCCACCCATCTGCTTGAGCTCTGCGAAGAACGACGGGTCGAAGTAGGCGGTCTTGTCTACGGGACAGTAGAACGGGCCGGTCGCCGAGGTGGCGGCGCCGCAGCCGGTGTCGACCGAGTTGCTGAAGATGACGGTCTTCGGTGGCGTGTAGCCCTTCATCAGGTCCGACCACACCCGGTTGATGCTGATGGTGGTGGCCTTGATGCGGCAGATGTCGTCGGTGTTGGCCTTTTCGATGGTGCACTGGGCGAGGTGCTCGTCGATCTGGCTCGCCGAGTTGCTCGTCGAACCTCCGGTCGTCGACGACGATCCGAGGATCTGGCCGGGATTGATGCCGAGGAACAGTGCGACCAGCGTGACGATCAGTCCGGCACCGCCGCCGAGCGCGATACGGCCGCCTCCGCCACCGCCGAAACCACCGCCACCCCCGCCACCGGACACGTTGCTGTTGTCCAGCCCCCCGCTGCCTTGGAACGTCATGCAGGTCAGGCTACCGGCGAGGACGTCCGGATACGGGTGAACCACGCCCAATGGTCGCGTCTCGCGGTGGTGTGAGATCGGCGGGTTCGACGCGGGCGGGATACCACTCGGCGACGTCGGGCGCGCCCTCCGTAGGATTGAGCGCGAGATTTCCTCGCTCATACGTCCATCAGGAAGGACTCCAGTGCTCCGCACGCATTTCGCCGGTTCGCTGCGCCGCGCCGACGCGTCGCAGACCGTCACAGTCGCCGGGTGGGTTGCGCGTCGACGCGATCACGGCGGCGTCGTGTTCATCGATCTGCGTGACAGCTCCGGGCTGGTGCAGGTCGTCTTCCGCGAAGAGGCGGTGGCCGAGAAGGCACATCGGCTGCGCGCGGAGTACGTCGTGAAGGTCACCGGCGTCGTCGAGGAACGACCCGCCGGCAGCGAGAACCCGAACCTCCCGTCGGGTGAGATCGAGATCAACGCCACCGAGCTCGAGGTGCTCAACGAGTCGGCACCGCTGCCGTTCCAGCTCGACGAGAGCCCCGGCGAGGAAGCGCGACTGCGGTACCGCTACATCGATCTGCGTCGCGACGGGCCCGCTGCGGCAATCCGCCTGCGCTCGAAGGCGAATGCTGCCGCTCGCGGTGTGCTCGCCGCTCACGACTTCGTCGAGATCGAGACGCCGACGCTGACCCGCTCGACGCCAGAGGGTGCACGCGACTTCCTCGTGCCCGCGCGTCTGCAGCCGGGAACGTTCTACGCCCTGCCGCAGAGTCCGCAGCTGTTCAAACAGCTCCTCATGGTGGCCGGTATGGAGCGCTACTACCAGATCGCTCGCGCCTACCGGGACGAAGACTTCCGCGCCGACCGCCAGCCTGAGTTCACTCAGCTCGACATCGAGATGAGCTTCGTCGACGAGGACGACGTCATCGCGCTCGCCGAGGAGATCCTCGTGGCGCTGTGGCGGCTCATCGGCGTCGAGGTCTCCACACCGATCCCGCGGATGACCTACGCCGACGCGATGCGTCGGTTTGGTTCGGACAAGCCGGATCTGCGTTTTGGGATCGAGCTCGTCGAGTGCACGGAGTACTTCGCCAACACGCCGTTCCGCGTGTTCCAGGCGCCCTACGTCGGCGCGGTGGTCATGGAGGGCGGGGCGTCGCAGCCGCGTCGTACCCTCGACGCCTGGCAGGAGTGGGCCAAGCAGCGTGGCGCGAAGGGTCTGGCGTATGTGCTCGTCGGCGACGACGGCACCCTCGGTGGGCCGGTCGCCAAGAACCTCTCCGACGCCGAGCGTGATGGTCTTGCCGCACATGTCGGCGCCAAGCCCGGCGACTGTGTCTTCTTCGCGGCGGGACCGGCGAAGGCGCAGCGCGCACTGCTCGGTGCCGCACGCAGCGAGATCGCCGTCCGCCTCGGACTGATCCCGGCACCGGGCGAGCCCATCGACCCCTCGACCGCCGCCTGGGCGTTCACCTGGATCGTCGACGCTCCGCTGTTCGAGCCGGCAGACGACGCGACGGCGTCGGGCGATGTCGCCGTCGGCTCGGGCGCGTGGACCGCGGTGCACCATGCGTTCACCTCACCCAAGCCGGAGTCGCTCGACGGCCTCGAATCCGATCCGGGCAACGCACTCGCCTATGCCTACGACATCGTCTGCAACGGCAACGAGATCGGCGGCGGGTCGATCCGTATCCACCGTCGCGACATCCAGGAACGCGTGTTCGCGATCATGGGTATCGACCACGACGAGGCGCAAGAGAAGTTCGGCTTCCTGCTCGACGCCTTCGCCTACGGCGCGCCGCCGCACGGCGGGATCGCATTCGGATGGGATCGCATCACCGCACTGCTCGCGGGTGAGAGTTCGATCCGTGAGGTCATCGCCTTCCCGAAGTCGGGCGGTGGCGTCGATCCGCTCACCGACGCTCCCGCACCGATCACCGCCGCGCAGCGCAAGGAGTCGGGCATCGACGCCAAGCCGAAGCCCAAGGGCGGCGAGTCCGACCAGGGGCCAGCGAAACCGGCGAGCTGAACAGTCGGCGATGGTCCCGCGTGACACATGTCGCACACGGGTGCGAGGGGGACCGCACGTCGGGCGCACGGGCGCTATCTGTGCTGAGATTTCTACCCATGGGGACGTATCTGCTCGACGACCTCCGGGAGGATGACCGGTGACAATCAAGGTGGCGCTCGAACACCGCACTGCGTACGCGTTCGATCGGCCTGTCAAGATCTATCCGCACGTGGTGCGGCTGCGTCCTGCACCGCACTCACGTACTCCGATCGAGGCGTATTCGCTGGCGGTGGAGCCCGCGGGACACTTCTTGAACTGGCAGCAGGACGCGTTCAGCAATTACCAAGCGCGCCTTGTGTTTCCGGAACCCTCGACGACTCTATCGATCACGGTCAGTCTTGTCGCCGACCTCACGGCGATTAATCCCTTCGACTTCTTCATCGAGGACTGGGCCGAGGACTACGGCTTCGACTACCCCGACGAACTGCGCGAAGACCTCGAGATTTATCTCCGACCGGTCGGGGTCACCGAGGGGGAGTTCGCCGGGGCGCCGGTGCATCCCGCCATCGCCGAGTTCGCGGCCGAGCACAAGCCGACATCGCCGACACGCATCATCGACTTCCTCGTCGCGCTCAATCAGGCCGTCCGCGACGCCGTCGGGTACACCGTCCGACTCGAACAGGGCGTGCAGACGCCGGAGTACACGCTCGCCAGCGCCATCGGTTCGTGCCGCGACTCAGCATGGCTCCTGGTGGCACTCCTGCGCGAGCTGGGATTGGCGGCACGCTTCGTCTCCGGCTACCTGGTGCAACTCACGTCGGACATCAAGTCGCTCGACGGTCCGTCGGGACCCAGCGCCGATTTCACCGATCTACACGCATGGACAGAGGTCTACCTGCCTGGCGCTGGGTGGGTGGGCATGGACCCGACGTCGGGTCTGTTCGCCGGGGAGGGCCATATCCCGCTCGCCGCGACGCCGACCCCCGGCGGTGCTGCGCCGATCACCGGCGCAACCGGTCCGTGCCACGCGACCCTCGACTTCTCCAACACGGTTACCCGCTTCCACGAGGATCCGCGGGTCACCCTGCCCTACACCGAGTCGCAGTGGGAGCGGGTCGTCGAACTCGGTGCCGCGGTCGACAAGAAGATGGCAGACAACGACGTCCGACTCACGATGGGTGGTGAGCCGACGTTCGTCTCCCTGGACAACCAGAGTGATCCGGAATGGACGACCGACGCCGACGGTCCGCACAAGCGTGAGTTGGCGTCGAAGCTCGCCGCGCGCCTCGCCGACGACTACGCACCGGCCGGCCTCGTGCAGCGCAGTCAGGGCAAGTGGTACCCGGGAGAGCCGCTGCCACGCTGGCAGATCGCCATCATGTGGCGAGCCGACGGCCAGCCGATCTGGCGTCGGCGAGACCTCTTGGCCGACCCGTGGCAGACGCGCGCACAGGCCGCCGGGGCGATGGCACTCGAGGCGTCGGGACCGAAACCGGGCTCTGGTGGCGATCCCGCTGCCGAAAAGTTGTTGTCCGCGTTCGCATCCGCGTTGGGTCTGCCCACCTCACAGGTGATGCCCGCCTTCGAGGACCCGCTGGTGCGGATGCGCGAATTGTCGGCGCTCCCGCCCGGTGATCCGGGATCCGACCCGACGCTGCCCGCCGCGCGCGCCGCGGCATGGGCGGCTGCTGCCGCCGAAGTCGCCGACGCCGATGCCGACATCGAGCCTGCCGACGATTCGACGCAGGCACGGCGCGAACTGCTCGCCTCCCTCGACGCATCGATCACCGATCCGACGGCGTTCGTCCTGCCCCTGAGCCGCTCCGAGGACCAGACGGCGTGGCAGAGCGCGCGATGGACGACGCGACGTGGTCGTCTGGTGCTGACGCCGGGCACGTCTCCCGCGGGACTGCGTCTCCCGCTGAACTCGCTGTCGTGGGGACCCGCGCCGGTCCTGTACGAAGCCGACCCGTCGGTCCGCGCCGATCCGTTGCCCGACGACGTCGCAGATTCGTTGGGCCGCACCGTTACCGACGTCGACCCAACCGCCTTCGTGCCGCGCACCGCACTGGTCGCGGAGAAGCGTGGCGACACCCTGTACGTGTTCCTACCGCCGACCGCAGAGCTCGAGGAGTATCTCGCGATCGTCGAGATGATCGAGAACGCGGCCGCGGAAATCGACACCCCGGTGGTCATCGAGGGCTACGGCCCACCCGCGGACGCCCGCCTCACCACGTTGACCGTCACACCGGACCCCGGCGTCATCGAGGTCAACGTTCAGCCGACGAGCAGTTTCGCCGAGCAGACAGAGTTGCTCGACTCGCTCTACGAGCACGCACGCCGCGCCAGGCTGGGTACGGAGACGTTCGATCTCGACGGCAGCCACGGAGGAACCGGCGGCGGCAACCACATCACCCTCGGCGGATCGACGCCCGCGGATTCACCACTGTTGCGTCGACCGGATCTGCTGGTGTCGATGTTGACCTACTGGCAGCGCCATCCGTCGCTGTCGTACCTGTTCAGCGGCAAGTTCATCGGAACGACGTCGCAGGCGCCCCGCGCCGACGAGGGCCGCGATTCCGCGCTCTACGAGATGGAGATCGCGTTCGCCGAGATCGACAGGCTCGCGGTGAAGGGCGAACCGGCGCGCGGTGCCGGCGAGAACGGCGACGGGGCACCACCGAATCCGTGGGTCACCGACCGGGCGCTGCGGCACCTGCTCACCGACATCACCGGCAATACCCACCGGGCCGAGTTCTGCATCGACAAGCTCTACAGCCCCGATTCCGCGCGCGGCAGGCTCGGGCTGCTCGAACTCCGCGGTTTCGAGATGCCGCCGCATCAGCGGATGGCGATGGTGCAGTCGCTCCTCGTCCGCTCCCTGGTCTCGTGGTTCTGGGAGAAGCCCTACCGCAGCAGGCTCATCCACCACGGCGCCGACCTGCACGGCAAGTACCTGCTGCCGCAGTACGTCATCGCCGACATCGCGCAGGTCGCCGAGGAACTGCGCGAGGCGGGTTATCCGTTCGACACCGCCTGGCTCGACCCGTTCACGGAGTTCCGGTTCCCGCGCCTGGGGACCGTCGCGATCCGCGAGTACGAGGTCGAACTGCGCGGGGCAATCGAACCGTGGAACACGCTCGGCGAGGAGTCGACGGGTACCGGAACCGCGCGCTACGTCGACTCGTCGATCGAGCGGGTGCAGGTGCGTGTGCAGGGTGCCGAAGACGACCGGTTCGTGTTGACCTGCAACGGATATCCGATCCCGCTGACGGGCACCGGCAGGCCGGGTGAGCGCGTGGCGGGCATCCGGTTCCGGGCATGGCAGCCGCCTAGCGCGCTGCACCCGACCATCAGCATCGACACCCCGTTGACCTTCGACCTCGTCGACACCCTCGCGGGCCGATCCGTCGGCGGCGCGACCTACCACATCGTGCATCCGGGCGGACGGGCCTACGACCGCCCACCGGTCAATGCCGTCGAGGCGGAGTCGCGCAGGAACGGTCGGTTCGAGGCGGCCGGGCACACCAGTGGCTCCGTCGACGTCGGACTGCTCCGGGAGCGGGTCGCCCGCATGGCCACCGACAGTGGGGTCCCGGCGATCCTCGATCTGCGTCGGGCACGTACAGTTCTTCGGTGACTGTTTCAGCGGGCGGCGGTGTGCCCGCGGTGTTCGACAGGTACCGATCCGACGGTTACACGCTGTTCGATCTCGGACAGCTCAATTCGGGCGGTTCCGCACCGGCTGCCGCACGCAACCATTACGACGAAGTGCTCGATTCCGCGGGCGCGATCCGTCCCGCATGGGACGAACTCGTCGCGGGCTACGCGCTGCGTGGCGACGACCGACTGCGGGCGTCGGCGGCGCGGCTTGCCTCGGCGGTATCAGATGAGGGCGTCGTCTACAACCAGGTCGACGGCACCTCGACCATTCCGCGACCCTGGCTGCTCGACGCTGTCCCGCTGATCGTCGACGGTGTCGAGTGGGCCGAGCTGGAGAAGGCGATCACCCAGCGGTCGATGCTGCTCGATCTCATCCTGCGCGACATTTACCGCGACCAGAAGACCATCAACGCAGGGCTGATACCTCCGGAGATGGTCTTCGGGCATCCCGGCTACGTGCGCAAAGCCGCCCGGCTCGAGGTTGCGGGGCCGCACGCGCTGTTCCTGCACGCACTCGACCTCGGACGCCTGTCCGACGGCACCTTCGCCGTCTACGCCGATCGGACGCAGGCGCCGTCGGGCGTCGGGTTCGCCATCGCCGACCGCCGACTGATCTCCCGTACGTTCCCGCAACTGTTCCAGCGCTGTGCACCACGCCCGATGGCGACGTTCGCCGGCACGCTGCGACTGGCGCTGACCGACTACGCCCCGCCGGGGGTCGACGACCCGACCATTGCGGTGTTCAGCCCCGGCAGCATGTCAGAGACCTTCTTCGACCAGGCGCATCTGGCGTCCGTGCTGGGTTTCCCGCTGGTCGAGGGCGCCGATCTGACGGTGCGTGACGGCGCGGTCTACATGCGGTCGCTCGGCAAGTACAAACGTGTCGATGTGCTGCTGCGCCGCGTCGATGCCTCCTACTGCGACCCGCTCGACCTGCGCACCAACTCCCGTCTGGGCGTCGCGGGACTCGTCGAGGCCATCTCCCGTGGAAACATCACCGTCGTCAACACGCTCGGCAGTGGCGTGCTGGAGAATCCGGCGTTGAACACCGTCCTGGCCAAGGTCGCGCCGATGCTCATCGACGAGGAACTCGCTCTCGGATCGGTGCCGACGTATTGGGCAGGCGAGGAGTCGGCGAAATCGAAGATCCTGTCGTCGCTCGACTCACTCGTCCTCACGAACTTCCGTACCGGCGAGGAATTCGTCGGTCCCGCAACGAATTCCGCGACCAGGGAGGTATTGCGTTCGCGGATCGACTCCGACGCCTGGCAGTGGGTGGGCCGCGAGGTCGAGGCATACTCGGTGGCGCCGAGCCTGACCGACGCGGCGTTGCCCGCGCAGGGACGCGGCACGCTGCGTGCCGCACCCGTCTCCGTGCGCGCGTTCTCGGTCGCGCAGGGACCCACCTACGCGGTGATGCCGGGCGGTCTCGGGTCGGTCCTCGCCGACGGCGTCGTCGGCGCGTCACTGGCATCTGTTGCCGCCAAGGACATCTGGGTGACCAATCCCGATGTTGGAGGACATGTTTCGCGGCGTACGGAGTTGCGAGGCGAACCCGACGACGAGGTCGCCATCATCACGCGCCCGGCGTCGACCGGCTATTCCGACATCGCGGCCGCCGCGAGTCCGCGTGTACTCGCCGACATGTTCTGGTTCGGCCGGTACGGCGAGCGCACCGAGTCGGTCACACGGCTGGCGAAGGTCGCCCGCGAGCGCTACCAGGACTTCCAGTACCGGCCGTGGATGTCGGGAACCGCTGCGGTGCCGCTGTTCTTGCATGCGGTCGCCGAGGTGACCGGGACCACCGGCCTGCTCGGCACGGGGGAGACGTTGCTCGACGACGATTCGTCACTCTCGTCGATAGAGCAGGTCAATACCGCGATCGTGAAGATCGCCGAACTGACCGTCAATCGCCACACCCAGGGCACCATCGCACACTCGACCGAACGCCTCGTCGCCACAGCCAGGGCCGTCCGCGACCAGATGTCGACGAGTACGTGGATGGTGTTGACCCCGATGGAGCGCGCGCTCGAGTCGATGACGCGCCAGATCGAACGCGCCCGCGATGACGTCGGTGCGGGCACCGGGGTGTTCGGCGACGCAGCACTCGACCTCGGACCCGATCTCGCCCGCACGCACGAGCACATCCTGCACGGCGCTCTCGCACTGTCCGGTCTGCAAGCCGAATCGATGGTCCACGACGCCGCCTGGCTGCTCATGGATCTCGGCAGGCGTATCGAGCGGGTGATCACGCTCGCCGACCTCACCCGGACGCTGTTCGAGTACGAGCATCCGCTCGATATGGAACAGGCACTCCTGGAGTCGTACCTCAGCGCCACCGAGTCGTCGGTCATCTACCGCAGACGCAACCGCGGTCTCTACCGTGCAGAGGCCGTCGCCGAGCTGTTGATGTTCGACGAGACCAACCCGCGCGCGATGATCTACCAACTAACCAAGATGCACGACGACCTGGCATCGCTGCCCGAGGCGCTGCGCTCTGCCGCCGCCGAGCGAGCGGTCGAGGAGATGACGGCCGAACTGCGTCGCTGCGGCCCGGCCGATCTCAGCAGCGTCGACGGAAACGGTCAGCGCGCTGAGCTCGTCGAATTGACGAGCACACTGCGCGACCGTGCACGCGCGCTGTCCGACCTGCTGAACCGGACGCGGTTCGCTCCGCCGCGCACCGCGCAACCGATCTGGGGAGGTCAGCTGTGACGACACCCGCCGATGCGCCGGCAACGCGCAAGTACCGAGTCTTCCACCGCACCTGCTACACCTACGACGACGAGGTGTCGTCGTCGTATGGCAGGTGCTATCTGACGCCGCGCGACCTGCCGTATCAGCGTGTCCACGACACCGAGACGGTGATCTCGCCCGAGCCCGCTGACCGGTCCGTCGGCGTCGACGTCTACGGCAACATCGACGCCTACTTCCACGTCCGTACCGCTCACCGCGTACTGGAGGTGACCACGACGTCGATCGTCGAGGTCGACCCCATCGACCAGGGACTCGTACACAGCGTCGCCGCTCGCGCGCCCTGGGAGGACGCCCGCCCGGCTGCCGCCGGGGCGGTTCTGGTCGACGAGTTCGTACTCGACCTCGACCCACCGGAGATCACGCCTGCCGTGCGCGACTACGCCGCGGCGGTGTTCACCCCCGGCCGTCCGCTCGTCGACGCGATCATCGACCTGACGGCGCGCATCTTCTCCGACTTCACCTACCGTTCCGGATCGACGGCGATCAGCACGCGCGTCGACACGGTGCTCGAACGTCGGATGGGCGTGTGTCAGGACTTCGCCCGCGTGGCCATCGCCTGTCTGCGGTCGGTGGGACTCGCGGCGCGCTACGAGTCCGGCTACCTCGCGACCGACCCGCCGCCGGGTACCGAGCGCATCTTCGGCGCCGATGCCAGCCATGCGTGGGCCGCGGTTTGGCTGCCCGGTGATCGGTGGCTGGCCTTCGATCCGACGAACAACAAGCTCGTCGACGAACGTCACGTCACCGTGGCGTGGGGTCGTGATTACGACGACGTCCCGCCGCTGCGTGGCGTGATCTACACCGATGCGTCCAAGAGCGAGATCGAGGTCTCCGTCGACGTCAGTCCCTTGTCAGACAAGTCGGAGGCGAGGACGTGAGCGCTGCGGGCCGCATTCGAACCCGACCTGATTCGGGACAGTGTCGGTCGAAAAGCCGTCGGCGAACCGAATTGTTGTCTTTTGCGACGCAAAAGGATCAGGTGAACGAAAACTGCAGGTCGAGGCCGTGCCGTGCAGGGTGCTCCCGTGTTCAGTCGCATAATCCGGTGACGCGTGTCGGCGCCGACGAGTAGGTTGGTTGGTGCCATGACGGTCATCACAGAAAGCCGCGTCACCAGCGTGGTGCGTGCCGCAGAAACAATGTTGTCCCGCCGAGCGGGGTCGCCGGTGGTTCTCGCCGATCCCGAGGATCTCGGAGGAAGCGGCCGAACCACGGTCGTACGGGTACGCGTGGCGCAGAACCCTCTGTCGATGGACCGCACCCTGGTCATCAAGGCGCTCCCGAGTCACGAGGACCCGCAGGCCTTTCACCGCGAGATCGCGTCGTACAAATACGCGACGGCGCTGCCGACGGAGTCGCGGCCCGGTCCGCAACTGATTGCCTCCGATCCCGACAACCGGTTGATGGTGCTCTCCGACCTCGGCCGCGGGCATCCGTTGACAGTGCTGCTCGCCGACGCCGACGTGGTCGAGATGAGCCGTGCGGTGAGCGCGTGGGGTCAGGCGCTCGGTCGGATGCATGCGGCAACGGTCGGCGGAGAAGGCGACTTCGACGCCCTCGTGCGCCACGGTGCTGCAGGCACCGCGGGCAGGGACATCCTCCGCGACGAAGCCATCCGTGCCGTGTCCGCTGCATCGGCACGCGTCGCCGACCTCGGGCTGACGCTTCCCGACGCCGTCGCCGAGGCACTGACGTCGGCGTGCGCACTCTTCGACGAGGGCGACCACCGCGCATTCAGCCCCTCCGACGTCGGCCCCGAGAACATCCTTCTCAACGACGACGGCGTGCAGTTCATGGATTACGAGTGGGGCGGATTCCGCGACGCCACACTCGACATCGCCTACGGATTGGTCACCTTTGCCCCGCAACTCGGGCCGGCAGGCGTCGCTCACCGCCTCGACCTCGAGGTGTCGATGGTCGACGCCTGGCGCTCAGAAGTGGTGCCGATCTGGCCCGCACTCGAGCGCGATCGCTACATGGCACGGCAGTTGCTCACGGCGCGGCTGCTGTGGGTGTGGTTGTCGACGGTGTGGATGCTGCCCGATTCGTCGACCGACACCGTTCCGATGACGCACTATGCCCACGACTGGGCGCTGCACACCAACGATCCCCGTGTCCTCGTGGCGCGCTGGTCCGATCTCGCCGCCGCGGCGACGAGCAACGCCGAGATCTCTGAGTTCGCAACCGAAGTGGGCCTCGCGCTGCAGCGTGCGTGGCTGGACTGACCGCGGTGGGGGGATTGTTCGACCCGCCGCCTCAGAGTTCGACGAGCGGCGCCACATCGCTGACATCGCCGCCGTCACCGAGCGCACCGCTGGCGGTGCGCATGCGTCCGCAGACTCTCGACGACATCGTCGGCCAGCAACACCTCCTCGGCGAGGGGTCACCACTGCGTCGTCTGATCAGCGGATCGGGCGCGGCGTCGGTGATGCTCTACGGCCCACCGGGCACCGGTAAGACGACGATGGCCTCGCTCATCTCGAGCGCGGCGGGCGGACGATTCGAAGCGCTCTCGGCGCTGTCCGCGGGCGTGAAGGAGGTGCGCGCGGTCATCGAGGTCGCGCGGCGTCGACTGGCGGCCGGTGAGCAGACCGTCTTGTTCATCGATGAGGTCCACAGGTTCTCCAAGACCCAGCAGGATGCGTTGCTCGACGCCGTCGAGAACCGGATCGTCCTCCTCGTCGCCGCGACCACCGAGAATCCGTCGTTCTCCGTCGTGTCCCCACTGTTGTCCAGA
>NZ_DLSO01000068.1:0-2829 GCF_002500165.1 Gordonia sp. UBA7860
GATCGCGGCGGCCGCACCGGATGCGCAGCGGGCTGCGATGGCCGAATCCGGTTATCTCACACCGCATTGGCCGCCGCCGCACGGTCTCGGCGCCGACCCGGCGCTGCAGTTGCTCATCGACTCCGAGTTCGAACGCGCAGGCGTCGAACGTCCCGACCTCGTGATCGGGACATGGGCGATCCCGACAATCCTCGAGCACGGAACAGCGCAGCAGCACACACGTTTCGTGTATCCGACCCTCGTGGGCGACATCATCTGGTGCCAGTTGTTCAGCGAACCCGAGGCGGGCTCCGACCTTGCGTCGTTGCGTACCAGGGCTATTCGCGTCGAGGGCGGTTGGAGTCTGACCGGGCAGAAGATCTGGACCTCTCAGGCGCACAACGCGCAGTGGGGGATCTGTCTTGCCCGAACGAATCCCGAGGCGCCGAAACACAAGGGGATAACCTACTTCCTGATCGACATGGCTTCGTCCGGCATCGACATCCGGGGGCTTCGGGAGTTGTCCGGGCAGGCCAACTTCAACGAGGTCTTCCTCGACGACGTGTTCGTGCCCGACGAGTGCGTGGTCGGTGAGGTCGACGGTGGCTGGCGCCTGGCCCGTACGACGCTCGCCAACGAACGTGTGGCCATGGGTGGTTCGGGACTCGGCAAGGAGATGGATGCGCTACTGGGGCAGATCGATTCGTTGGGTCGGGAGCTGTCCGCAGGCGAGTTGGCACGGTTGGGTGAGCTCGTCGCCGACGCTCACGTCGGACGTGTTCTCGACGCACTCGCGGTGTCTCGTCGGCTGGCGGGCCACGATCCGGGTGCGCTGTCGAGCGTGCGCAAGCTGATCGGCGTCGCGCACCGGCAATCGGTGCCCGAGTTCGGTCTCGACCTACTCGGCGTCGACGGTGCTGGTGCCGGTGAGGCGTCCGATCAGCTCCTGCAGAACAGGTGCCTGTCCATCGCGGGCGGCACCACCCAGATACTGCGGACCGCCGCAGCCGAACGGATTCTCGGTCTGCCGCGCGGCTGACGCGTGACGAGGCCCGAGAATCAGCAGATCAACCGCCAATTCGCCCACCGAGGGCGCGGAGTCTGATACAACTAGAACGAGTTCTAGTTTTGGTGTTGGCGAGAAGGGGACCGTCGGTGGATTTCGGCATGGACAGCTCCGCGGAAGCGGTCGCCGATGTGGCGCGGGATGTATTCGCCCGCCATGAGTCCGACTGGACATCTCTGTTCGGCGGACGGGTCAGGGCAGGCGAGTCACAAGAGGATTCCGCCCCGTCGTACGACGGCTCTGATCACCCGTCGTACGACGGCTTCGATCGCAACCTCTGGACGGCATTGACCGACGCCGGGCTCCTCGCCCTGCCGCTACCGCAGGCGCTCGGGGGTGACGATCTCGGTGTCCTCGGCGTACTACCGCTGCTGCGGCAGCTGGGTTCGGCCGCCGCGGTGACCCCGGCACTCGGCGCACTGGTATCCGCACTTTTCCTGCAGACCGTCGACGACGCCTCGCGCGATCGGTGGGCCGCGACGCTCACCGACGGCGGATGGCACGCACTCGCGATCGGCGAACCCGGCGATCCGTTGACGTCGACGCCGCGCACCACGTTGCGTGACGGACGGTTGTCGGGCACAAAAAGTGGGGTGTTGCACGCCGACGGCGCGTCGACGCTACTCGTCGCAAGCGATGCCGGGGTGGTCGCTGTGGCCACTGCCGCCGACGGTGTGTCGATCACGCGAACCCCGGCGTCGAGTGGTTGGGGTGAGTTCACGGTGCGGTTCGACAACGTGATCGTCGACGACGCCGACGTTCTCGCCGCCGAGATCTCGGGATTGCGTGACCTGTACCGACTCGCGCTGAGTGCGTACGCCGACGGCCTTGTCGCGGGGGCTACGCGCCTCACCGCCGATCACGTGTCCAACCGCACGCAGTTCGGCAAACCGATCGCATTGTTCCAGGCTGTCGGACAGCAGTTGGCCGACATCTATGTGGTCGGCCGATCACTGAACCTCTCGACCACGGCTGCCGCGTGGCGTCTCTCCGAAAATCTTGATGCACAACAGGATCTGGGCATCGCGTCGTATTGGACCGCAGCCGAGATCCCCGCCGCGATGCGGACCATGACCCACCTCCACGGAGGCGTCGGTGTCGACCTGACGTATCCGTTGCATCGATACTTCTCGATCGCCAAGGATCTCGCGCGACTCGTCGGAGGGGCCAACGCCCGACTCGACGAGCTCGCCGACGCGTCGAATCCATAGCGGCGCCAACCTAATTCACCCGACGACCCAGTCCAGAGCACGCCGAGCACGCAGGGGACGCAACCGATGTTCATAGACCTCACGCCGCAGCAGCAGCAGTTGCGCGCCGATCTGCGTGAGTATTTCGCCGATCTGGTCGACCCCACGGCAGCACAGACCATGCTCACCGAGCGCCACGGCCCCACCTATCGGGATGTGATCCGACAGATGGGGCGCGACGGGTGGCTCGGGGTCGGGTGGCCGAAGGAGTACGGCGGCAAGGGATTCGGAGAGATCGAACAGCAGATCTTCACCAACGAGGCGGTGCGCGCCGACGTTCCGCTTCCCGCGGTGACCCTCCAAACGGTCGGGCCCACCCTCCAGGTACACGGAACCGACGAACAGAAGAAGCTCTTCCTCCCCAGAATCCTTGCCGGCGACGTCCATTTCGCGATCGGCTACACCGAACCCGACGCCGGGACCGACCTCGCATCGCTGACCACGACGGCGGTCCGCGACGGTGATCACTACGTGGTCAACGGGCAGAAGATCTTCACCACCGGCGGGCACGACGCCGACTACATCTGGCTGGCG
>NZ_DLSO01000178.1:0-2529 GCF_002500165.1 Gordonia sp. UBA7860
CAGCGAGCACCCGAGTCGAGATCACTCCCCCACCCCGAAACATCTCGCGAGCACCGTCGCGCACAATGAGATGAATGAAGATCTCGCAGCGCGCCCAGGAGGTCGCACCGTTCTACGCGATGGACTTCGCGAGCAGAGCGGCCGCCGTCGAGGCGCAGGGCAGCCCGGTGATTCGGCTGAGCATCGGCGAACCCGATTTCGGTGCTCCGCCTGCAGTTCTCGCGGCAGCCCGAGAGGTCTCCGACGGCCGCCCACTGACGTACACGGGCGCACTTGGCCTCCCCGAACTACGTGAGGCCATCGCCGACTTCTATCGCCACCACTTCCGCGCCAACGGCGTCACGGCGGAGCAGGTCGCAGTCACCTCGGGAGCGTCGGCGGCGCTGCTTCTCGCATGCGCCGCGCTGATCGACCCGGACGACGGTGTGCTGATCGGCGATCCGTCGTATCCGTGCAATCGACAGTTCGCGCAGGCGTTCGGCGCGCGCGTCAGCTTGGTGCCGACCGGCGTCTCCGATCGCTTCCAGCTCACCCCGGATGCCGTCGACGCCGCGTGGTCGGAGAGCACACGCGGGGTGATCGTGGCGTCGCCGTCGAACCCGACCGGCACGTCGTTGCCCTACGACGAGCTCGTCGAGCTGTGCCACCGCGTTGCCGCGCGCGGCGGGTGGAGCATCGTCGACGAGATCTACCTCGGACTCTCCGATCCCGGGCCCGACGGCCGGCCTCCACGCAGCGTCCTCGCCGATCCCACCACCGGCCCCGATGTTGTTGTGGTGAACAGCTTTTCGAAGTACTTCGGCATGACGGGCTGGCGGCTCGGCTGGTGCATCCTGCCACCCGACATGGTCGACGTCGTCGAGCGCCTCGCGCAGAACTTCTACGTGTGCCCACCCACGCCGGCACAGTACGCTGCGCTGAGCTGCTTCAGTCCGGAATCCCTTGCGGTATGCGAAGATCGACGCCGCGAGTTCGTCTCGCGCCGACAACTCGTACTCGACGCACTCACTGCGATGGGCTTGCGTGTGCCGGTCATCCCCGACGGCGCGTTCTACGTGTACATCGACGTCTCCGACACCGGACTGGGCTCGTGGGAATTCTGCGAGCGCGCACTCACCGAAGCACACGTCGCACTCACTCCCGGAAAGGATTTCGGCGCCGCAACGGCCGATGATCACGTCCGACTGTCGTACGCGGCATCGACGGCCGATCTCACCGAGGGTCTCCGACGTCTCGCATCGTTCGTCGAAGGTCTGGCGTCATGAACCTCGACGGCACTGACCTCGACGACGTTGCACTCGATCACGTAGTCGACGCCGCGCCAGCGGATTGCGCGCTACCCGGCGTCGTCGTAGGTGTAACCACTTCCCACGACACGATCTACCTCAAAGCTGCAGGTCCACGGACCGCGGGCACCGATGAGGCGCTGGCCAAGGATGCCGTTCTCGCACTGTTCTCGATGACCAAACCGTTGACCGCAACGCTGGCACTGCAACTCGTCGACGACGCCCTCCTCGACCTCGACGCCCCCGCGTCCGAGTACGCCCCCGACCTCTCCGGGATCGGCGTCCTCACCGGATTCGATGGAGACACACCGGTGGTGCGCGCACCACGGACACCTGCGACTACCCGCCAATTACTTACTCACACAGCAGGATTCGCCTACGATTTCTTCGATTCCGACTGCGCGCGAGCAGTCGCGGACCTCGGCCTGCCCGACGTCGCGACCGCGACCAAGGCATCGCTGCAAGCACCGCTGATGTTCGATCCCGGAACCCGATGGGAATACGGAACGAATCTCGACTGGGTGGGCAGGGTCATCGAAGGCGCGACCGGACGCCGACTCGGCGACGTCATGTCCGAACGCCTACTCACGCCGCTAGGCATGCGCGACACCACTTTTCGTCGCGGACCACAGATGCTCGAGCGGAGCGCGACCCTGCACGTACGCACCGGCGACGGTCACCTCAAGGCATTGCGGCCACCGACCTCGCCCGACGATCCCGAACTCGATATGGGCGGCCAGGGCCTCTACTCCACCGCCGAGGACTTCCTCACCTTCATCCGCTTCTGGTTGCGCGGCGGCAGATCCGACTCCGGGCAACAGCTCCTCCGCCCGGAAACGGTCGACGACGCGACACGCAACCACCTCGGAGCGCTCGGGACCACGCCGCTCCCCGGCGTCAACCCACGCAAGACCCACGATGTCGACTTCTTTCCAGGCGTCGACAAGGGGTGGAATCTCGTCGCGATGACAAACAATTCTCAGGCGCCGACCGGACGCAGCGCGGGCTCCATGGGCTGGGCCGGGCTGGCCAACCTCTACTTCTGGGTCGATGCCCAAAGAGGCATCGGCGGACTCTGGGCCACCCAGCTCCTACCGTTCTTCGACCCTGCCGCCGTCGCCGCGTCGCAGCAGTTCGAGAAGGCGGTCTACGACTCCCTGCGCTGAGCGCGCCTGGTGACACCGCGGTCCGGCGCCGACCCCGAACGTCGCGCCGCACGAGCCGTCGGGGCCGGTGCGCGGCG
>NZ_DLSO01000178.1:2668-50054 GCF_002500165.1 Gordonia sp. UBA7860
CGGGGCCGGTGCGCGGCGTCGAAAATATGTGTCGTTTTGAAGGATATGTGTGCTGCAGCGCCCACATCCTTCGATACGACACACATTCATGCGCTGGCAGGTTCGACGATCAGCGCCAACTTCACCAGCCAGCGTCGAATCAGCGCTGCCACTCTCCCTGCGCGAAGGTCGTCCCAGGTCCAGCGCACGACCATGATGCCCATCGCGCGGAGTTCGTCTTCACGACGCTTCTCGCGCACCACGACCTCGGTGGCGTCCTCCCCGGGTTTGAGCAGCTTCGCGTACTTCACCTTGCCGTCGAACTCTCCGACGAGCCTCCCGCCCCAGTCGAAATCAGTACGCGCCACGTGCTCGCCGTCGGCGTCGCGGAACGTGTGCTGCAGCCTCGCCGCGGGCAGACCCGCCTCGATCATCTGCGCCCTACTCCACGACTCGCCCGGATTCTCCGACCGCCCGTCGGCGTGATGCAGCGCTCGGCGCGCCAGACCCACACCGCGACGCTTGCCGGCGAGCATCTTCGTCATGACGTCACGGTCGGCACCGAGCCGCAGAGCCGAATCAACAACGGCGAGCGCCTGGGCGAACGTCTGTGCCCCGCAGGCAATGTCGACGGCCGTTCGTTCGATCGAGGTGACCAGCACGCCGTCGACCTCGACGAGTTCGTCGTCAGACAATGTCACGACATGGCGGTGATGGGTCGCGGTTCGAAATCCCGCACCACTCACCGTCGTCGAATGGACGCGCGTCAGCGTCGGCGAGAGCATCTCGAGGCCATGCACCGCCGCGGCACTCTGATGACTCAGCGCCGCGCGAACCTTCGGTCCCGACTCCTCCGCTCCTGATACCGCTGCGCCCGACTCCTCCACCTCAGGCTCCCCGGCGCCCGACTCGACAGCGCCCGACTCGCCCGGCCCGAGGTCCCCTGCGCCCACGCCCTCACCCCTCACGGCTCGCACGGACGCGAGCGCGACGAGCCGGTGGCGTTCGAGCCGAGTCCGCTCAGCGCTGACGACGAAGACCCCGCGATGGACACGCTCGATCTCCCGTCGACGCAGCGACGCGCGCAGGTCGTTGTCGGTGTATCCGGCCGCAAGAACCGCGTTCCGATGGATGAGCCCGAACCGGTCGGCTGGATAACAAGCAGCGGCATAGCGGGCAGCAGAGTCGGGTTCAGTAGCGGGTGAGTGCATGACATATCCGACGCACCCCCGACCCGCCAGGTTCCACATCCGCCGAGATACGCCTCTGGCCGCGGCAAATGTGTGTCGAACGTGAAGATGTGGGTGCTGCAGCACCCACATCCTTCGATCCAACACACATTTACAACCAGGCCCGACGTCGGGCGCGCCGCGCCCAGCCGCGGCCGACCGCCGCGCACGACGCCCCGCCCGCGCCTAACGTTCCGCCGCGGCGCACGGCCAAGCCCCGCTCACCGGCCCACCGCCCCGCGCCATCGACGCCCCGCGCCATCGACGCCCCGCCCCCATCGCATAACCGCTGCGCGATCGTGAATATGTGCCCCGTCTCACAGTGAGACGGTTGTGATGCACCTCACGCGGTTGTATCGAAAGCGCTCCAGTCCAGCCAGGTCGGCACAGCGCCGGCCCATACGAGGAGGCGCACATTGAGCAGGCAGAGCTTGACCAAAGCCCATGCGAAGATCACCGAGTTGTCGTGGGAGCCCACCTTCGCCACCCCCGCCACTCGGTTTGGTACCGACTACACGTTCGAGAAGGCCCCCAAGAAGGATCCGCTCAAGCAGATCATGCGGTCGTACTTCCCGATGGAGGAGGAGAAGGACAACCGCGTCTACGGTGCCATGGACGGCGCCATTCGCGGCAACATGTTCCGGCAGGTCCAGGAACGTTGGCTCGAATGGCAGAAGCTGTTCCTGTCGATCATCCCCTTTCCCGAGATCTCCGCCGCACGCGCGATGCCGATGGCCATCGACGCCGTCCCGAACCCTGAGATCCACAACGGACTCGCGGTGCAGATGATCGACGAGGTTCGTCATTCGACGATCCAGATGAACCTCAAGAAGCTGTACATGAACAACTACATCGACCCGGCCGGCTTCGACATCACCGAGAAGGCATTCGCGAACAACTACGCGGGCACCATCGGCAGGCAGTTCGGTGAGGGTTTCATCACCGGTGACGCGATCACCGCGGCAAACATCTATCTAACGGTCGTCGCCGAGACCGCGTTCACCAACACCCTGTTCGTGGCAATGCCCGACGAGGCGGCCGCCAACGGCGACTACCTGCTTCCGACGGTCTTCCACTCCGTGCAGTCCGACGAGTCGCGCCACATCTCCAACGGCTACTCGATTCTGCTGATGGCGCTGGCCGACGAACGCAATCGTCCACTGCTGGAACGGGATCTGCGCTACGCATGGTGGAACAACCACTGCGTCGTCGACGCCGCGATCGGCACCTTCATCGAGTACGGAACCAAGGACCGCCGCAAGGATCGCGAGTCCTATGCCGAGATGTGGCGTCGCTGGATCTACGACGACTACTACCGCAGTTACCTTCTGCCGCTGGAGAAGTACGGTCTGACGATTCCGCACGATCTGGTCGAGGAGGCGTGGAACCGCATCGTCGACAAGCACTACGTGCACGAGGTCGCCCGCTTCTTTGCCACCGGCTGGCCGGTCAACTACTGGCGCATCGACGCCATGACCGACACCGACTTCGAATGGTTCGAGGAGAAGTATCCCGGTTGGTACAACAAGTTCGGGAAGTGGTGGGAGAATTACAACCGCCTCGCCTACCCCGGCAAAAACAAGCCCATCGCCTTCGAGGACGTCGACTACGAGTACCCACACCGGTGCTGGACGTGTATGGTGCCGTGCCTGATCCGCGAGGACATGGTGACCGACAAGGTCGACGGCCAGTGGCGCACCTACTGCTCGGAGACCTGCGCCTGGACTGACAAGGTGGCCTTCCGACCCGAGTACGAGGGACGTCCAACCCCGAACATGGGGCGCCTCACCGGTTTCCGTGAATGGGAGACGCTGCACCACGGCAAGGATCTCGCCGACATCGTCAAGGATCTCGGCTACGTCCGCGACGACGGCAAGACGCTCATCCCGCAGCCGCATCTCGATCTCGATCCCAAGAAGATGTGGACGCTCGACGATGTGCGCGGCATCCCGTTCGGCAGCCCGAACGTGGCGCTGAACGAAATGAGCGACGAGGAACGCGAAGCTCACATCGCCGCCTACATGGCCAACAAGAACGGGGCCGTCACGGTCTGATCTTCCGATCCCTGAGGAGCCCTCCACCCGATCCCTGAGGTGCGAGGCGCCAGCCGAGCCTCGAAGGGTCACCGTGCCCCTTCGAGACGCGCGCTCGTACCTCGCGGGCTCCTCAGGACCGGTTGGTCCGACCAGCGCGGACATCCCCATAAAGCCCAGGAGACTTCATGGCCGACACGCATCACATCAGCTTCGAACCCGTCGACATCGAGATGGAGGTAGCCGAGGACGAGACCATCCTCGACGCCGCATTCCGGCAGGGAATCCACCTCATGCACGGCTGCCGGGAAGGCCGTTGTTCGGCCTGCAAGTCGTACATGCTCGACGGCGACGTCCAAATGGACGACTACTCCACCTTCGCCTGCAACGACGCGGAAGAAGCCGAAGGGTACGTGCTCCTCTGTCGCACATACGCATACAGCGATTGCGAGATCGAGCTCCTCAACTTCGACGAGGACGAACTGCTCGGCGGCGCGCCGATCCAGGACGTCACCACGAAGGTCGCCGCCATCGAGCCGATGACCCGCGACATCGTGTCGCTGAAACTCGACGTCGTCGAACCGGAGACCGTCGAATTCAGGTCGGGTCAGTATTTCGACCTGTTCATCCCGGGCACCGACGAGAAGCGGTCGTTCTCCATCGCCACCACTCCGGCGACTCCGGATCGGCTCGAGTTCCTGATCAAGAAGTATCCCGGTGGTCTGTTCGCCGGCATGCTCACCGACGGCCTGTCGGTGGGGCAAGAGATCAACGTCAACGGACCGTACGGGTCGTGCACTCTGCGCAACGGTCACGTCCTGCCGATCGTCGCGATCGGCGGCGGCGCGGGAATGGCGCCACTGCTCTCGCTGCTCCGATACATCAGCGAGACAGGACTCAACCGACCGGTTCGGTTCTACTACGGCGCGCGCACCGCGTCGGATCTCTTCCTTCTCGACGAAATCGCCACTCTCGGTGAGAAAATCGACGATTTCTCGTTCACGGCCTGCCTGTCGGAGAGCACCGACGACGCACCCGACGGCGTCACTGTCATCGGCGGGAACGTCACCGACATCGTCAACGACAACGAAGCGGACCTCGCCCGAACGGAGGTGTATTTCTGCGGTCCCCCACCCATGGTCGATGCAGCTCTCGCGCTTGCCGAGCAGCATTCGGTTCCCCGCGACCAGATCTTCTACGACAAGTTCACCAGCCCGGCATTCGACTCCTGATCACGACCACCGCGGTCGAGTCAGCCTGAACGACAGGAACGAAAGGTATGTCCGCACCAGCTCAATCGAGGGAACGCAGTTTCCCGACCATCGAATTCACCGACGCCGAGGCCGGCGCAAGGGAATTCCCGAGCAGCCGCAGCCGCAAGTACAACTACTATCAGCCGTCCAAGAAGCGGGCCACGATCTACGAGGACGTCACCGTCGACGTCCAGCCCGACCCTGAACGTCACCTCACCCAGGGATGGATCTACCTACAGAACGCCAAGCGCGCACGGGCCTACGACGGGTGGAATTCCGCGTGGCTCAAGTTCATCGAGCGCAACCTCGGCGCCTGGATGCACGCCGAGAGCGGCATGGGTCTGCATGTGTTCACCTCGATTCAGCGGTCGGCACCGACCAACATGATCAACAACGCGGTCTGCGTCAACGCCGCGCACAAGCTGCGCTTCGCGCAGGATCTCGCCCTGTTCAACCTCGACCTCTCCGAAGCCGAGGAAGCGTTCGATGGCTCGGCGCACAAGGAGGTCTGGCAATCGGCCCCCGAGTGGCAGCCCACGCGCGAGGCGGTGGAACGACTGACGGCGATCGGTGATTGGGCCGAGCTGCTGTTCTGCTCCAATATCGTCTTCGAGCAACTGGTGGGCTCACTGTTCCGGTCGGAGCTCGTCACGCAGGTCGCCGCCCGCAACGGCGACTACATCACACCCACGATCGTCGGCACCGGAGAGTACGACTATGACCGCGACCTGAACTACTCACGCGCACTGTTCCAGATGCTCTCGCGTGACGAGAAGTACGGCATCGACAATCGAAAGCTCTTCTCGCGATGGATGTCTGAATGGGTACCGCGAAGCCTCGACGCCGCCCGCGCCCTGCAGCCGATCTGGTCACAGCCCGCCGACAAGTCGGTCACCTTCTCATCCAGTCTCGAACACGCGAAGACCAAGTTCGCCGACGTTCTGACCGCCATGGACGTCGATATCCCAGAGGAGCTGAACAAGTGAGCACCATGCAATTCGGGGCCGATACCGAGTTCTCCAACATGTGCGGTGTCACGCTCATGAACACGCCGATCGGTCGCATCGTGGCCGACGTCATGGGAGCCAAGGACGGCGTCGAACTCACCGAGTACCCGTCGATGATCCGTGTCGACGGCGTCAACCGCCTCATATTCGACTACGACGAACTGACCGATGCCCTCGGCCAGGACTTCGACGGTTCGATCTTCGAGGAGATCAGCTCCACGCACTACGGGCGGATGGTTCACCTCGACGACAAGACCATCCTGTTCGCCAGCCCGGAGGACGCCGCCGAGTTCATCGGATTCGACCTCACCGCGTCGTCGTAACACTTCGCCGCAGGCGCCGAGAATCGTCCACCCGGCGCCTGCGGCGAATCCATCGCGGCTCACTTGTGTTGCCGTGCAGCCGCTTTCCGCTCTTCCAGCCAGCCCGATCATCACGACAGCCCGATCACCCCAACAGCCCGATCATCACGACAGCCCAGATCTCAGAGAGCGAGTGAGAAGATGTACGAGAAGAATGGCGAGAAATACTTCATCGTCGACGCCCACGTCCACCTGTGGGACGGCCGTGAATCCAATCAGCGCAACATTCACGGCAAACAGTTCATCGACTGCTTCTACGACTATCACCGCAACCTGAGTCCCGAGGAGCAGGTGTGGGATTACGACACCTACTGCTACTACGGCGCGGACCGTCTGATGCAGGATCTCTTCGTCGATGGTCCTGCCGATCACGCGATCTTCCAGGCCACGATCCTCAAGGACTTCTACGTCAACGGCTTCGCTCAGGTCGACGACTCACTCAAGCTTGCGCAGGACAACCCCGACAAGCTCACTTACAACCACGCCTACGACCCGCGCGATGGCGAAGACGGTCTGGTCCAGCTCCGACGCGACGCGGAGACGATGGACCTCAAGGGCGTCAAGCTGTATACCGCTGAGTGGCATGGGGATTCACGCGGATACAAGCTCGACGATCCGTGGTCGAGGCGCTACCTGGAGGAGTGCCTGAAACTAGGGATCAAGAACATTCACGTGCACAAGGGCCCGACCATCCGCCCGCTCGACCGAGACGCCTTCGACGTCGCAGATGTCGACAAGGTCGCAACCGACTACCTCGACCTGAACTTCATCATCGAGCACGTCGGTCTTCCTCGTCTCGAGGACTTCTGCTGGATCGCCACGCAGGAATCCAACGTGTACGGCGGTCTCGCCGTTGCCATTCCGTTCATTCACACGCGGCCGAGGTACTTCGCGCAGATCATCGGCGAACTCCTCTACTGGATCGGTGAGGACAAGATTCTGTTCTCCAGCGACTACGCGCTCTGGACACCGCAGTGGCTCGTCGAACGCTTCGTCGACTTCCAGATTCCCCAGGACATGACGGAGTACGCGCCGATCACCATCGAGCAGAAGAAGAAGATCCTCGGACTCAACGCTGCGGCACTGTATCCGCATATCTCGGTTCCCGAGGAACTGCGAATCCCCACCGACGCAGCCGATCCCGGCGCCGACGTGGCAGCAGGCGCCCAGGATACGCCGGCAGCGGAGGCGGCAACCGCATGACCGCGCTCGCACATCGCGGGCAGGCGCACACATCGGGTATGCCGTTATCGGACATCGTCATCGAAGCTCTCGACACCGTCGCCGACCCGGAGTTGGATCTGCCCATCACCGAACTGGGGTTTGTGCGCTCGATCAACCTCGACGACGAGGGAGTCACCGTGCATCTGCGACTCCCCACATCGTTCTGTTCGCCGAACTTCGCCTACCTCATGGCATCTGACGCACTCGATGCACTGGAAGCGATCGACGACATCGGACGGGTCCGCGTGATGCTCGACGATCACCACGACTCGGACAAGATCAACGCGGGTCTGGCGGCACACGCGGGCTACAAGGGCACCTTCGGTGTCGAGGCGGAGCAGGGTCTCGAGGAACTTCGACTCACCTTCTTCCGCAAGGCACACACCGCCGCCATGGAACGTGCTGTGACACCGCTGATCTCGTCGGGCGTCGTCGGCGTCGAGGGCTGCACGCATCTGCTGCTGCGCGACATCCCCGACGGACCGGAGAAGTACGCACTCTTACGCAGACGAGTACAGATCGGACTCGGTGTCTGCCCCAACTGTCGAGTCGTCGTCGACGAGGAGGGGCGAACCCTGAGTGCCGACGACGTTCCGATGCGCATGCGATTCGCGCGATCGGTGCGAATTTCCATGGAGGGCAACGCACATTTCTGCCGCGGTTTGCTCGCGACACGCTACGCCGACGACGACGAATGCGACGGAACCAGCGGGCCGGTCATCACCGATCTGCGCCACCCCACGTTCGACGCAGCGCGCACAGCAACCACTACCGGGAGGTCATCATGAGAGCCGTACAAGTTGTCGGCTACCACGACAAGCTACAACTCACCGAGGTCCCCGATCCGGTGGTGACCGGTCCACTCGACGTGATTGTGCGGATCGGTGGCGCCGGAGTGTGCCGCACCGATCTGCACATTCTCGAAGGACAGTGGGCCGAGAAGAGCGGGGTCGAACTGCCCTACACGATCGGGCATGAGAATGCCGGATGGGTCGAGGCGATCGGCGACGCCGTCACCAATGTGTCGGTGAGCGACAAGGTGATCCTGCATCCGCTGATCACGTGTGGCCTGTGCCGTGCCTGCCGCGCAGGCGACGACGTGCACTGCGAGAACAGCAAGTTCCCCGGCATCGACACCGACGGCGGTTACGCCGACTACCTGAAGACCACTGCGCGCAGCGTCGTGAAGATCGACGATTCGCTCGAACCTGCCGATATCGCGGCTCTCGCGGACGCCGGTTTGACGGCCTATCACGCGGCCGCCAAGGTCGCTCGGATGACACGGCCCGGCGACACCTGCGTCGTGATCGGCGCGGGTGGATTGGGGCACATAGGGATTCAGGTTCTTGCCGCGATCTCCGGGGTGCGCATCGTGGTGGTCGACCGCAATCCCGATGCAGTGGCGCTTGCGGTCGAGGTCGGTGCGCACGAGGGCATCGTCGCCGACGGCGCCGGGAGCGCAGCGAGCGGGCCGGATTCACACGGCACGCAGGTCGAGAAGGTGCTCGCGCTGACCGACGGAAAGGGCGCCGAAGCCGTCCTCGACTTCGTCGGCGAGGGCGGCGCGACGTCGGAGGGCATCGCGATGCTGCGCCAGGCGGGCAACTACTTCGTCGTCGGCTACGGGGAGAACATCAACATCCCGACCATCGACGTGATCTCGACCGAGATCAACTTCATCGGAAACCTCGTCGGCTCGTACAACGATCTGACCGAGCTCATGACGCTGGCGGCGGCGGGAAAGGTGAAGCTACACACCGTCACTTACCCACTGACCGAATACCAGCAGGCACTCGACGACCTCGACGCCGGACGGGTGCGCGGCCGCGCGATCCTCGTCCCCTGAGGTTTCGACAGGCTCAACCAGCGGGCACAGCTCAACCAGCGGGCACAGCTCAACCAGTAAAAACCAACCCCCACAACCCAATCGAAAGAGGTGCCAACATGGCCAAGGAGTTGCGCTACAACGCCGAAGCGCGACTGCGGCTGGAGCGGGGCGTCAACGCCCTCGCCGACGCGGTCAAGGTGACATTGGGTCCGAAAGGACGCAATGCGGTGCTGGAGAAACTGACCGGACCGCCGACGATCACCAATGACGGAGTCACAATCGCACGCGAGATCCAGCTGCGAGATCCGTTCGCCAACATGGGTGCTCAGTTGGTCAAGGAAGTCGCCATGAAGACCAATGGCGTCGTGGGTGATGGCACCACGACGGCCACCGTGCTGGCGCAGGCCATGGTCCGCGAGGGACTGCGCGCCGTCGAGCAGGGCGCCAATCCGATGCGGGTGCGTCGCGGTATCGAGCGCGCGGTGACCGCTGTCGTCGGGTCGTTGAACGACCAGGCCGTCCAGATCGGCGGCCGCAGCGACCTGGAACGGATCGCATCTCTGGCCGCAAGCGACGACGAGGTCATCGGCGACGTCATCGCAACGGCCGTCGAGCATGTCGGCAAGACCGGAGTGATCACCACCGAGGAGAGCGACACCCTCGGCCTTGCGGTCGACATCGTCGACGGCATCGAGTTCGACCACGGCTACATCTCCGGCTACATGGTCACCAATCCCGACCGCATGGAAGCTGTCCTCGACAATCCCGTGGTCTTGTTGACCAACAAGAAGATCACGTCGGTGCAGGAGATCATGCCCGCGATCGAGGTGGCCAAGCGGGCCGATCGGCCGCTGCTCGTCCTCGCCGAGGACGTCGACGGCCCGGCGCTGCAGCTGCTCGTCGGTGGCAACATGCACAAGACGATGCAGTCGGTCGTGGTGCGCGCCCCCGGTTTCGGGCATCGACGTATCGCCGAACTCGAAGATCTCGCGGTCGCACTCGGTGGCCACGTGATCGCCAAGGACACCGGCATCGAGTTGTCCGAGGTGTCAATCGACCATCTCGGGACCTGCGATCGGGTGACGGTCACCGAGAACGAGACGACGATCGTCGGCGCGCACGGCGACCAGGCGGCCGTCGACGCCCGCGTGTCGCATCTGGAAGCGCAGCTCCAGCGGGCCCGTATCGACGCGGATCGCGACGGTCTCGAGCTCCGCATCGCGCGATTGACCGGACGCGTGGCCGTGATCAGGGTCGGTGGCGTGACGAGCGTCGAACTCAAGGAACGCATGCTTCGCGTGGAAGACGCGTTGGCGGCGACACGCGCAGCGGTCGAGGCGGGCATCGTCTCCGGCGGCGGTACCGCGCTGGCACAGGCGCATCGCGCGCTCGAACCGCTCGAGGCGACCGGCGACGACGCCGTCGGCATCGACGTCGTGCGACGGTCCCTCGCCGAACCGGTGCGCTGGATCGCCACCAATGCGGGCTACGACGGCGACGAGGTCGTGAAGGTTGTGACAGGGCTGCCCCTCGGGCACGGCTTCAACGCGCTCACCGGCGAGTACGCGGACATGTTCGACGAGGGCGTCATCGATCCGTGCAAGGTGACCCGCGCCGCGCTGGAGAGTGCGGCATCCATCGCTGCACTGTTGATCACCACGGAGACCGCGGTGGTCGAGGAGGTCATGGGCAATCCCGGCGCGATCCCCGCACCCGGATTCGGCGACCTGGCGGAAGGAATGGTACGTCCGTCCAATATCTACTGACCGAAAGGATCTCCCCTGACCGGGAGACACCGAACCGTCGGTAGTCCCCGAACTGGGCCGGTCGCGATCTGAACAAACCGTTCACGGCGTTGATCGCGGCCGGCCCTTCCCCAGTCGCACACGTGCGTGCTCTGCCGCGAACTCATTCGCTCGGGACCATGTGTCGGCTACACTCGAAAGTGAGATATAGATCACAGAGGGGTACCTGTCACGTGATACCCGGCCGCCAGCCCAGGCTCCGACATCACGACTCGTCGCTCGCGCCCGCGAGCGATTCTTGAGCGACGACGACGTCGATGTCGATGTCCGCGACGCGATCTTCACGTCGTGGCGGCGTTCCCGCGCGTTCAACGTCGATGCCGACCGACTCGAACTTCCCTTCGTTCGTGAACCGAATCCCGAGACGCCGCTGATCGCCGCGGCTCGGCCGGTGATCGACCAACTCGCCAACGACCTCGTCGCCGACCCGATCAGCATCATCCTCACCTCGCCCGACGGCGTCGTACTCTCACGTGCGACGGCCAATCGCGGCCTGCAAAGGATGCTGGACGACGTCAGCCTCGCTCCTGGATACAGCTACAGCGAAGAGCACGCGGGAACCAACGGAATCGGCACAGCCCTAGAGACCCGGCAACCGACGTTGGTGAGTGGCTCGGAACACTACGCAGGCTGTCTCGGCAGACTCTCCTGCGCCGGAGTTCCCATCCTCAACCCCATCTCCGGAGCCATCGTCGGCGCGCTCGACCTCACCTGCCTGACCGAGCAGGAGCACCCGTCGACGCTGCTCCTCTCACTGGCGAAGTCGGCGACGTCACAGATCGTGCAGCGCATGGTCTCGCAGGCCAGCGAGCGCGAATCCCGACTTCTCAACGCCTATCTAGCGACGTGTCGTCGAGCTCCGCAGGCGATGGTGATCGGGCTGTCTGGCGACGTCGTGTTGATGAACCGCCGACTGCGCCACAGCGTGAATCCCTCCGACCAGACCGCACTCCTCGAACTGGCCGTCGACCATTCCGCCGACGGCCATTCGCTCGACGCCGCTGTTCCCCGAGTCAGCGCGTTGCCCAGCGGGATAGTCGCACGGTTGTCACCTATCGACGAACACTGCGACTCCGATATCGCCGTCTTCCGAATTCACCTCCTACACAGCAGCCCCACCCGACACACACGCGTCACCCGGCCGTCCACCACTGCCCTTCCACGACTCGTCGGCAGCAGTTCGTCGTGGCGTCAGTGCTGCGACAGCGTCGCCGGGCACGTTCGGTCCGGACGCTGGATCGCGGTCTCGGGCGAATCCGGTACCGGTCGGACCGCCGTACTCCGGGCCGCGGCCGAACAGTTCCTACCCGGCACGACACGCGTGTTCAACGCCGACGACTTCGAGTCGCCGGAGACGTTCGATTCACTCGAAGCCGAACTCTCGGGCGACGGCTTCGGGGTCATCATCCGCGGTCTCGACCAACTCGACGACGACACCGTGAACGCGATCTCTGATCTGCTTCCGGGACGCGAGCACGCGGGCTGGCTCGCGGTGACAACATTGCCCGACGCAGGCAACGCGGCTTCGGTGCTCCTGCCGTTCTTCGGGCACACGGTCGAACTCCCTCCGCTGCGGCATCGCATCGAAGACCTCCGCGATCTGGTGCCGACACTGCTCAAACAACTGACCCGTGGACGGGAGTTGACCGTCGCTCCGGACGCGATGAACCAGCTCAGCAAGTACTCGTGGCCGGGGAACGTCGCGGAGCTGCGACAGATCCTGCGCGAGGTGGTCACTCATCAGCGCACCGGAACCATCGAAGCGGCTCAACTGCCTCCGCGCTGCCGCTCGACCAGCAGGCACACTCTGACCAGGATCGAGTCGCTCGAACGCGACGCAATCGTGCGCAGCCTCGAGGAGAACAACCACAGCAAGGCCGCAGCCGCCGCAGCCCTCGGTATCTCGCGGGCGACCATCTACCGCAAGATCCGCGAGTTCGGGATCAACACCTGACCCCGGTGCGATCAGTGCCAGTCGCTGACCGCCACATCGCGCGGTGCGGGTGTCCCCTTGCCGGACTCGATCAGCGCTTTGAGGCTCAACAGGAAGACCGCCCACTTGGTGCTGCAGTGATTCATGAACGGCACCTGCTCGCGCCAGCCGTCGTGACTGAACATCACGATGGCGTAGGCGCCCTCCTGGCGAAGCGACCACGTGATGGTCGTGCCAACCCACTCGTCCGGCCCCTCGACGACCCGCCATCGCACCGACTCCGACGGAACGGTCTCGAGTACCTCCATGTCGAATCCGCCGACCGGTGGGAAGCGGAATTCGAGGCGCCCACCGGCCGTGCCGTCACCGCTCACGTCTTCTGTCCACCAGCCCGCAAGTCCGTCGATCGTGGTCAGTGCGCCGTAGACGTCTGTGGTGGTGGCGCCTTCGACGCCGATCCTGTGCAGAATGCTGCTCATCAGGTACTCCCTTGATCTTTCTGTTCTGAACGGTTCTGTTCTGGACCGTTCTGGTGCGAACGTTGGTGTTCTGTCTTGCTGCGGTTCCGGGCCTGCTGCAACGCCTCGGCGATGCCCTTGATGCGATGCAGCCGGGCATCCCATGCCGCGCCGACGGATTCGAGCTGCGCAGCAGCTTTCGCGAGCTGAGCCCTGTTGAGGTCGTAACGTCGCTCGCGTCCCGCAGACGTCGCGTGCACGAGTCCTGCTCGGTCGAGTACGCCGAGATGCTTTGCCACTCCCTGCCTGCTGACCGGAAGCTGTTCGCTCAACGACGTCGCCGTGCCCCCGTCGCCAGCGAGAAGCAGGTCGACGATGCGGCGCCGCGTCGGATCTCCGATGGCCGACCACAGCGCGTCGTCGACGTCGCCTGTCGACGCTTGGCCCCGCGTCACGACGCTGCTTCCATTCCGGCAACGTAGGTCACCAGTCGGGGCAGGAAGTAGTTCCAGCCGTCGATGTGTTCGCGGAAATGCCGCTCGAGTTCTGCTTCCTCCCAACCTCTTTCACGGAATCCCGTCTCGGTCATCGTCAGCGTCGTACCGCTGCCCGACGCGGTGAGGGCGAAGGTGACGAGCAACGAGTTGCCCGCGGCCGGGTCCTCGCCGACCTGGTGAGTCCACCGGAATGAGGACGTGCGCGGCGGATTCGATTCGACGACGCTGAACTGCTGGACGGTCTCGTCGCCCTCGGCGGTACGGAACACCAACTCGCCGGGCGATCCCGGCTCGAGTCGGTATCGCGCCTCATCTGGCCACCACTGTTCGACGTACTCGGGCGAACTCACCACGTCGAACACGATGTCGGGCTCCGCATCAATGTAGAGCTCGCGCACGAGGGTCCCCACCTCTGCGTCGGTCAGCTTGTCCATGTCGCCTCCTGCAACCTCTGGTTGCGTATCAATCTACGACCCCGCGACCCGATGCGCAACCATTAGTTGCATTGAATGCGCTCAACCAATCGGAACGTGACGGTGAGAGAAGCCCGCGGAACCAGATCGAGATGCGCAGCCGCAGCCGTCTCACTGCGGCGAGACCGTTCGAACGACTACCGTCGAAGAGGTGGACATCGTCGATCAGCGCGTACCCCTGTGCGTCGCTGCGCATCAGCTCGCAGCCGCGGGCACGTCGCTGAGCACCGGCGGCAACCTCTCTGTCCGCGTCGGCGATTGCGTGCTCGTGACGCCATCGGGCGCACGCCTCGGCGCCGTCCAACCGGACCAGCTGGTCGTCGTCAACATGGATGGCTCGGTGATCGAGGAAACCCGCTACCGGCCGACGGCAGAACTCCGATTCCACCTCGACCTCTACCGGTCGACCTCCGCGTCGGCAATCGCCCACGCTCACCCGCTCGCGTCGGTCGCGGTGTCGACGATCACCGAGCTTCTCCCACCGATCCACTACGACGCCGCGATGGTCGGCGGCTCGGTACGAGTCGCCCCCTACGCGGTCTTCGGCAGCCCCGAGCTGAGCGAAGGCGTGTTGGCGGCACTGTTCGAGCGCACCGCAGCCCTGATGCGCAACCACGGTTCGGTCGCCATCGGCGGCAACATCGAGACCGCGTGTGAGCACCTCGGCGTCGTCGAATGGCTCAGCGAGGTGTATCTGAAAGCCGTCAGCGCCGGGGCGCCGGCAATACTCAGCGACGACCAGCTCACCGAGGTCGTCGCCACCGCCGCCCGACGGGCCTACCAGCCCTACCCCGGTCGCGACCGCTGAGAATGCGGCACAACCCTACATCGACTGAACCGATGTAATACCTAGAATATCTCTGCTGTACAGATGCAGGCGGTCCGATGATCATTGAGTCAACGACAACGCATGCAACAGCGGAGGTACGAGATGGTGGAGTTGGCTACGCCGGGGACGCAGGTACCCGCGGGTACCGCAGCCACACAGGTCGAGGTGCTCGTCGTGGGCGCGGGCCAGGCAGGTATCGCGATGAGTGAGCATCTCACCACACAGGGAATCAACCACCTCGTACTCGAGCGTGATCGCGTCGCCGAACGCTGGCGCACGTGGCGATGGGATTCGTTGGTCGCCAACGGTCCCGCATGGCACGATCGCTTCCCCGGACTGGAGTTCGACGTCGACGCCGACGCGTTCGCGACCAAGGATCAGGTCGCCGACTACCTCGGCTCCTATGCCCAGCGCATCAATGCACCCATCCGCACCGGCGTGGAGGTGACATCGGTCCGTAAGAAGCAGGGCGAGAACGGCTTTCGCGTCGATACCTCGGATGGCCCGATCGAAGCCGACTTCGTCGTTGCCGCCACCGGCGCCTTTCAGACCCCGGTCATCCCCGCCGTCGTGCCTCACGAAGCGCCCTTCCATCAGATCCACTCCAGCGACTATCACAATCCGCAGCAGCTCCCCGGCGGTGGCGTTCTCGTCGTCGGCGCGGGATCGTCGGGCGTGCAGATCGCTGCAGAACTACGCGCGTCAGGCCGCGCGACGTACCTCGCCGTCGGACCGCATGATCGCCCGCCACGTAGTTACCGTGGACGCGACTTCTGTTGGTGGCTGGGCGTTCTCGGCAAGTGGGACGCGGCGGCCCCTCCCGCGGGCGCCGAGCATGTGACCATCGCAGTCAGCGGCGCGGGCGGTGGGCACACCGTCGACTTCCGGCAGCTCGCCGCGGACGGGATCACTCTTCTCGGGCGCGCGCAGGCATTCGACGCCGGCACCATGACCTTCGCCTCCGACCTGCGCACCAACATCGAGAACGGCGACGCAACCTATCTCGCCATGCTGCGAGAGGCCGACGACTACATCGAGCGCAACGGCCTCGACCTCCCCGCGGAGCCACAGGCGCACATCCTGGGACCACTCCCCGACTGCATCACCGACCCGATCGCACAGCTCGACCTCGCGGCAGCCGGGATCACGTCCATCGTGTGGGCAACCGGTTTCGCCTATGACTACGGCTGGCTGGAGGTCGACGCCTTCGACGAGAAGGGCCGCCCGGTCCACCAGCGGGGCGTGTCGGTCGAACCGGGAATCTACTTCCTCGGGCTGCCCTGGCTCTCACGTCGAGGGTCGAGCTTCATCTGGGGTGTATGGCACGACGCGAAGTATCTGGCCGACCAGATCGCGATCCAGCGTGGCTACCGGGCCTACCGACCGGAGCAGGTCGACGCCACCACACCGGCGGACTCCGATGTTCTTGCCGCGCAAGCTGTTTCGGTGAACTAGCCGTAATCTGCCAACACGCAAACCCCGCCCACTTCATTTACTCCACCAGCCGCAGCACGAGGAGCGACCCATGAGCGCCGCCGTCAGCCCTGACGTCACCCACACCCGGATCCGTCCCTTCAACACCCGCGAGACCTACCCGGAACAGAACCTCGACAATGACCTCTGCCAGGCCGTCGTCGCGGGCGGCGTCGTGTACCTGCGCGGCCAGATCGGCCAAGATCTCGACACTCGCGAATCGGTGGGCATCGGCGACGTCGAGGTGCAGGCAGAGAAGGCGATGAGCAACATCGCCATGCTGCTCGACGAGGCGGGCAGCTCGCTGCGCGACATCGTCAAGGTGACCGTGTACCTCACCGACATCCGGTACCGCGAGACGGTCTACCGGGTGATGGGCCGTTGGCTCAAGGGCGTGTATCCGGTGTCGACCGGGCTGGTGGTCGACGCACTCGCGCGGCCGGAATGGCTCGTCGAGATCGATGCGACCGCAGTTCTCAGCGAGCAGAGCGAAGCGGCACGATGACGATGTCACTCGTGGCGCGCGACCCCGCAAGTGGCGCGTTCGGCATCATCGTCTGCTCGTCGAGTCCCGCGGTGGCAGCGCGCTGCGCACACCCTGGGGCAGGCGTCGGAGTGGTGGCGTCGCAAAACGTCACCAACCCCGCGCTCGGGCCCGCGGTGCTCGACCGACTTTCCGACGGCCTCGACGCCGAGAAAGCGCTCAGCGCAGCGCTTTCCGCGGAGCAACACCCCGAGTACCGCCAGGTGAGCGTCGTCGACACACACGGGCACACCGCGCTGCATTCCGGCGCTCGCAGCCTGGGCACCTACGGCGGCGTCGAGGGCGATCAGGCGGTGGCCGCGGGAAATATGCTCGCCGATCTGTCTGTGCTCGAGTCGCTGCTGAACGGCTATGCCGACAGTGCCGCCGACACATTCGAGCAGCGACTGCTCGACGGGCTACACAGCGCACTCGACGCCGGCGGCGAAGAAGGACCGGTGCACTCTGCAGGCCTCCTGGTCGTCGAGGACGTGCCGTGGCCGGTGACCGATCTGCGCGTTGACTTCGCCGACGACCCGCTCGACGACCTCGCTTCGCTCTGGCAGATCTGGCAACCGCAGAAGAACGACTACCGTGTCCGCGGCGTCGACCCGACGCGTGCGCCCTCCTACGGAGTTCCGGGAGACCTGTGACCACCATCGACGCCACCCCCGATCGATTCGACGCCGAACTCGGCAGCCGTATCGCGTCGGCACACCCGAGTCTGATCGCGCTCTCGCACGACTTGTACGACAACCCCGAGACCGCCTGGGAGGAAACCTATTCGGCAGCTCGGGTCGCCGGTTCCCTCTCCGACGGCGGCTTCACCATCGTCGAACAGTTCTGCGACCTCCCGACAGCGTTCACCGCGACGCTCGGCAGCGGCGACCTCCACGTCGCGCTCTGCGCCGAATACGACGCACTGCCGGGACTCGGACACGCCTGCGGACACAACCTCATCTCGGCGATCACCGTCGGCGCGGCGCTCGCACTGGCACCGATCGTCGACGACCTCGGTCTGACACTGACGGTCATCGGCACTCCCGCGGAAGAGGGCGGTGGCGGCAAGATCGAACTGCTCGAACGGGGCGGATTCGCCGCTCAGCATGCCGCCGCGATGGTTCACCCCGGACCGGCTGACGTCGCACGCGCGCGGCCATTCGCCGTGTCGCACAGCCACATCGACTACCACGGCAAGTCAGCGCACGCTGCCGCATACCCCGAACGTGGCGTCAACGCCGCGGATGCGTTCACCATCGCTCAGGTAGCCATCGGCCTTCTGCGCCAACAGCTTCCGGCGTCGGTGCGCGTGCACGGCATGATGACACGCGGCGGTGAGGCACCCAACTCCATCGCCGAGCACACCGAGGGACGCTGGTATGTCCGCGCCGAAACACTTGCCGAACTCGCCGAGGTCGAACCCCGTGTCATGCGATGTTTCGAGGCGGGCGCACTCGCCAGTGGCGCGACGCTCACGGTGACCCCGGAGTCGAAGCCCTACGCCGAGTTCCGCACGGACGATGAACTTCTCGGCCGCTACGAACGCCGCGCACTCGCGGCGGGACGCAGCTTCGGCTCCGGACCAGACGCGACCATGGCGCGTGCGTCGACCGATATGGGCAATGTCTCGCAGGTGCTGCCTGCGATTCACCCCTACATCGGCATCGACTCGCTGCCCGCGGTCAACCATCAACCCGAATTCGCCGCTGCCACACTCACCTCGGCGGCGGAGACCGCGATCGCTCAGGGTGCGCTCGCGCTGGCGGGAACCGTCGTCGACGCCGCCCTGCTCGATACGATCCGCGACAGGCTCCTGGCCAACGGCACTCGCACGTCATCGCTAGGGGCAACAGATGAGCGCTGACGCCGCGGGTGCGGTTCGCATCGAGCACGACCTCCTCGGCGATCATGCGGTACCCGCCGACGCCTACTACGGGGTGCACACCGCACGGGCGATGGAGAACTTCCCGATCTCCGCGGTTCCCATCTCCACACACCCCGATCTCGTCGTCGCCCTGGCTTCGGTGAAACAGGCTGCCGCAGAGTCCAATCGTGAGCTCGGACTACTCGATCCCCCGATTGCCGACGCGATCATCACGGCATGCACCGAAATCCGCTCCGGATCGCTTCACGAGCAGTTCGTCGTCGACCAGATCCAGGGCGGCGCGGGGACGTCGACCAATATGAACGCCAACGAGGTGATCGCGAACAGGGCGCTCGAACTGCTCGGGCAGCGACGCGGCGACTATCACGTGCTCCACCCGCTCGAACACGTCAACCTCGGACAGAGCACCAACGACGTCTACCCCACTGCCGTGAAGGTGGCGCTCGGAATCGGCGCCCGTGGGCTCTCGGACGCACTGCGCGAACTGGCGACCGAATGCGCCGACAAGGCAGTCGAATTCGGCGACATGCTCAAACTCGGACGTACGCAACTGCAAGATGCCGTGCCGATGACGCTGGGGCAGGAGTTCGGCGCGTACTCGGTCACCATCGGCGAGGACGCCGACAGGATGGACGAGGCGATCTCGCTCATCGCCGAGATCAATCTCGGAGGCACCGCGATCGGCACCGGACTCAACGCCCACCCGTCCTACGCCGCGCACGCATGCGAACGCCTGCGAGAGCTCACCGGTCTGCCGCTGACCACCGCGGGAGATCTGGTCGAGGCGACGTCAGACGTCGGCTCCTTCGTACAACTCTCCGGTGTCACCAAACGTGCCGCGGTGAAGCTGTCGAAGATCTGTAATGATCTGCGCCTGTTGTCTTCTGGTCCGCGTGCGGGCTTCGGCGAGATCGTGCTTCCCGCCGTGCAGGCCGGATCGAGCATCATGCCGGGCAAGGTCAACCCGGTCATCCCCGAGGTCGTGAACCAGGTGGCCTTCGAGGTGATCGGCAACGACCTCACGGTGACCCTCGCCGCGGAAGCAGGTCAGTTGCAGCTCAACGCTTTCGAGCCGATCATCGCGCGGGCGCTCCTCTCGTCACTGACCCATCTGCGCGCCGCGGTGCACGTACTCGGCGAACGCTGTATCCGAGGCATCACCGCGAGAGAAGACCGCATGCGTGCCGCGGTGTACGGCTCGGCCAGTATCGCCACCGCGCTCAATCCGGTCCTCGGCTACGAGGCGACCACCGCGTTGGTCGCGGAGGCGGTGGCAACCGGAGCGTCGATTCCCGATCTCGTCCGACGCTCCGCACTGCTCGACGACATCGCCCTCGACACCGCGCTCCACCCCGACAACCTCTGTCGGCCACACGATTCGGCGCGTCCAGACGTCAGTGGGGACTCTCCTCGACCACGAGATCCGGACACCGCAACGCTGCCTGCAGATACTGCGTAACGGCGCTGCGAGCACTCGCCGCGTCGAGTGTTCTGGTGCGCCCGACAAGGTGTATTCCGCATCCGTCTTCGAGCGCCACCGCGGCCCTGGCGACGCGTTCGCTGTCGACGTCGGCGAAGACACCCTCCGCGATACCCCCATCGATCGCCTCGCGGTAGAGCGAGGTCTCGAGGTCGAAGAGCGTTGACATCAGTTCGGCATGTGCGGGTGAGCGCGCACTGTAGAGATGCAATTCGTACAGCGCAGGTGACATCGGATCATCCGGGTCACAGATTCCGAGTTCGACGAGCCGTGCCAGGGCCTTTACCGGATCGTCGACGTCGGTGGCGGCGGTGCGTCGGGTCTCATAGAACCGCGTGACCGCAGCCTCGTGCACAGCAAGCAACAACTCGTCGATCCCGGGGAAATAGTAGGTGATCGATCCTGGCGACAGACCCGCCGCGTCGGCGACGTCTTTGATGCGCAATCCCATCAGTCCGCGCGCGGCGATCGCACGCGTCGCGGCGTCGACGATCTCTGCGCGACGCGCGTGCTGATTGCGTGGACGTGCCATACGTCCCGATACTGCCGCCCTGCACCACGTCGGGGCAACTCCGCTGATTACATCGGTTCTCCCGATGAACCAATTCGGAAGTTCGCACCGTGAGATGTCCGCAACAGGGCTGCCCGATGGGACAAACCGCGATACCGTCATTTCATTCTTTGCGATTTACCTCAAAGAATGACACGAGTCGCCGCCACTGCCCGACGCCGACTCCACAGCCCACAACTGATCACTGCGCCAAGCATTTTCACGCCGCAGCACCTCTCGACGGAGATTCACATGCGCGACCATCGCTACGACATCCTTTTCGAACCGGTCCGGATCGGACCGGTCACCGCCCGCAACCGGTTCTTCCAGGTGCCGCATTGCAACGGCATGGGGTACCGCGATCCGTCCGGCGAGGCGGCGATGCGTCGGACAAAAGCCGAGGGCGGGTGGGCCGTGGTCTGCACCGAGCAGGTCGAGATCCATCCCACCTCGGATATCGGACCGTTCATCGAGCTTCGCCTCTGGGACGACCAGGACATGCCCGCGATCGCGCGTATCGCCGAGCAGATTCACGAGGGCGGTGCGCTCGCGGGAATCGAGCTGGCGCACAACGGACTCAACAGCCCCAACCTGATCAGCCGCGAAACTCCGCTGGCACCACAGCATCTGCCCGTCGTCTCGTGGAATCTCGATCCGGTGCAGGCCCGTGCGATGACGAAGGCCGACATCGTCGATCTGCGCAAATGGCATGCGGATTCGGTCCATCGGTCACTGAAAGCCGGCTACGACATCGTCTACGTCTACGCGGGACACGCGATCGGCGGTCTGCACCACTTCTTGTCGCGTCGATACAACAACCGCACCGACGAGTACGGCGGCAGCCTCGAGAACCGTGTCCGCCTCATCCGCGAGATCCTCGAGGACACCCGCGAGATCGCCGACGGCAAAGCCGCTGTCGCGTGCCGCATCTCGGTCGACGAACTGCTCGGCGACGACGGCATCACCCGCAGCGAGATGGAAGACGTCTTCGGCCTGATCGGCGAGCATCCCGACCTCTGGGACCTCGTGCTCGGAAGCTGGGAGGACGACTCGGTGACCTCGCGCTTCGGCCCCGAGGCCGAGCAGGAACCTTACGTCACCGGACTCAAGCAACTCACCACCAAGCCCGTCGTCGGAGTGGGCCGCTTCACCTCTCCCGACACCATGGTGCGCCACGTGAAGTCGGGCATCCTGGACCTCATCGGCGCCGCTCGACCGTCGATCGCAGATCCCTTCATGCCCAACAAGATCGAACGCGGCGACCTCGCAGACATCCGCGAGTGCATCGGTTGCAACATCTGCGTGTCCGGCGATTTCACCATGTCGCCGATCCGGTGTACGCAAAACCCCACAATGGGTGAGGAATTCCGACGCGGCTGGCATCCGGAGCGCATCTCGGTGAAGGGCTCCGACGCCTCGGTGCTCGTCGTCGGTGCGGGACCGGCGGGCCTCGAAGCCGCTCGGGCACTGGGTAATCGCGGGTATCCCGTGACGCTCACCGAGGCGAGCCGGGTGCTCGGTGGCCGTGTGGCCCGCGAGTCGAAGCTTCCCGGGCTCTCCGCATGGATTCGCGTCATCGACTACCGGCTCCAGCAACTCGACCGGCTCGACAACGTCGAGATCTATCGCGAATCGCCGATGAGCACCGACGACATCCTCGAGTACGGTTTCGACCACGTCGTGATCGCGACCGGGGCGTCGTGGCGTAACGACGGTGTCGGCCGCTGGCACACACATCCCATCGAGATCGATTCCAGCACAGCGGTCTTCACTCCGGACGACATCATGGCCGGGGCGCGGCCTACCGGCAAGCGAGTCGTGCTGTTCGACGACGACCACTACTACCTCGGTGCTGTCATCGCGGAGATGCTGGCCAAGGAAGGCTTCGCGGTCACGCTCGTCACCCCGGTCCCCCAGGTGTCGCAGTGGACCACCAACACCATGGAGGCTCACCGCATCCGCGCGCGCATCATGGAGGCCGGCGTCGACGTATGCACCGACACCGCCGTGACAACTGTCGACGCGTCAGGCGTGCAGACCGCATGCCGATTCACCGGTCGGACAGGGCATCTCGACGCCGACGCCGTCGTCATGGTGACCGCACGTCTCCCCCACGACGAGCTCTACACCCAACTGCAGGAGCGCGGCGACGACTGGGCCGCTGCGGGAGTCAGCAGCGTCACCGGTGTCGGCGACGCCTGGGCGCCGTCGACCATCGCTGCAGCAGTCTGGTCGGGACACCGGTTCGCCGAGGAACTCGACGCGCCGCGTAACGACGATCCGGTGCCGTTCCGCCGTGAGGTCACCCAGTTGTCGATCGAGCCGGTGTTCAGCACGCCGGTCTCGGTGTCCTGACGGCCCCACTGACCACAGGAGTGGTGATGTACGCAGATCACATTTTCACCAACGCCGCGGTGTGGCAACCACTCGGTATGCCACCGGCGAGCACGGTCGCGGTGTCCGACGGCACCATCGTCGCGATCGCGTCGGACGTCGACCGTGACCTCGTCTCGGCGTCGACCGTCATCCACGACCTCGCGGGAGCAAGCCTGCTCCCGGGGTTCATCGATGCGCACGTGCATCCAGTGGCAGGCGGACTCGCAGCGCTGCGCTGTGATCTGTCCGAGCTTGCACATGACCGGCGCGGTTACCTCGAGGCCATCGCGGCCTACGTCGACTCACACCCCGATGCCCCGGTCATCACCGGAAGTGGTTGGTATGGCGACGCATTTCCCGGCGGTCTGCCCACGCGTGCCGACCTCGACGAGGTGGTCGCGGACCGACCGGCTGTGCTTTCCAGCCACGACGGACACGGCGTCTGGGTCAACAGCGCCGCACTCGCCGGCGCCGGAATCGACCGGCACACACCGGACCCGACGGGTGGACGTATCGAGCGCGACGCCGCGGGCGAACCCACCGGCGTCCTGTTCGAGCGGGCGGCCGACAGCGTCCAGGCGCTCGCGCCCGAGATCGACGACGCCGTGCTGCGCGAGGCATTGTTGACAGCTCAACGTCGACTGCACTCCGTCGGAGTCACCGGCTGGCAGGACGCGGGCGTCGACATCCCCGCATTCGGACTCTCGGACACACTCGCGACGTACCTCGCCGCGGACGAGGCTGGAGAGTTGACCGCACGCGTGTGCGGGGCATTGTGGTGGGCGGCCGAACAGGGGCTCTCGCAGATCGACGCACTCCGCGAACGCCGGGCACTCGCGCGACACGGCGGCCGGTTTCACGTCGACACCGTCAAGGTGATGCAGGACGGGATCTGCGAAAACTGCACTGCCGCAATGCTTGCGCCCTACTCCGACCTGCCGACCGGGGCCGACCCCACCGGGCTCTCCTTCATCGACCCGGCAGAACTGAACGAGGTCTGCGCACTCCTCGCACGCGACGAGTTCCACATCCACATGCACGCAGTCGGCGACCGCGCGGTCCGCGAATGCCTCGATGCGCTCGGTGCCGCACGCGCCGCCAATCCACAGTTCGACGCCGCACACCAGATCGCACATCTGGATGTGGTTGACCCGCAGGATATTCCACGCTTCGCAGCGCTCGGCGTGATGGCGAACATCCAGGCACTGTGGGCTCGCCGCGACATCGAGATCGTAGAACGCAAGCTCCCGCTACTGGGCGCCGACCGCGAGCGATGGCACTTCCCCTTCGGTTCGATCAGCGCGGCCGGTGGAACGCTGGCGATGGGCAGCGACTGGCCCGTCACCGACCCCAATCCGCTGTGGGCAATCCACACCGCAGTGAATCGGACCGGTTCTGCCGCCGATCCACATGCAATCGGCACCGACGCTCGCACCGTGCCGCTCGTCGCCGAGCAGGCCCTCACTCTGCGGACCGCCGTCGATGCCTACACGATCGGCGCGGCGCGCGCCGCCCACTGCGCTGAACACAGCGGTTCGATCGAGATCGGCAAGGACGCCGACCTCGTCGCACTCTCCGGTGACATCTCGACAACGCCGGATATCGGTTGCCTCACAGCACAACTGACGATGGTCGGGGGAAGCGTTGTCGGGGGTAGCGTGCTCGGCGAGAACGTCGGTGGCCAGGCATGCGCTCACTGAGCGGAGGTGTCGCCGAACAGGTCTCGGCACAGTTCGGCGACGACTGCCGCACGCCGGGTCGGTCGCGCGGCGATCGCATTGAGCAGGACCATCGTGAGCGCGGGCGTCTCGTCGGCGATGGGTATCGCTGCGACCGGATGTCCGTCGAGCGCCATCGGCACGGCGGACTGCAGGTTGAGCACCGTGTATGCCAAGCCACGTCCGACCAGCGCGCGACAGGTCTCGACGGTCGTCGAGCGGTAGCGCACAACGGGTTCGACGCCGGCGTCGGCGAAGACCTGCCGGAAGTAGTCACGGCTGTGTGGCAGGTCGAGCAACGCCATGGGTTCGTCGGCCAGGTCGGCGAGTCGGACCTTCCGCCGTTTGGCGAGTCGGTGCGAGCCCGCGACCAGAGCGTAGGGCGGAACACGGCGCAGCGGCCATCGTTTGAGTCGCGGGTCGTCGACGAGGTCGTAACCGATACCCATCTCGAATGTTCCGTTCGCGACACCCTCGGCCAGGTCGGCCATGTCGACCTCGGTGGTCACCAACTCCAGATTCGGCAGCTTCTCGGCTGCGACGGACAACAACTCAGGAAGGAGGTAGGGCGCCATGACCTCGAAACAACCGATCGTCAGGGTTCCGGTCAGCGAGCCACCCAATCCGTGTGCGGCAGAACGAAGATCAGCCGCGGATGCCAACAACTGGCGGCTCGCCACGAGCAATTGTCGACCTGCGGGAGTCAACGTGATGCCCTTGGCGTGATGACGGACAAGAAGCTGAATCCCCAGTGCCCCTTCGAGATCGGTCAGCGCCGTCGACATCGCCGACTGCGATAGGTGCACCGCCGACGCCGCGCGGGTGATACTCCCCGCCTCGGCCACGGCGACGAAATACTCCAACTGACGCAACGTGTAATCAGCCACGACGACCTCACAGACGATCCGGCGCGGCATCGGCTCGATCAATGCCGATGCACGAGAACCCCGACTCTACAGAACTTCGCGTCATCCCGACGGCTATCTGACGCCGCGCGAGGAATCCCCTTCCATCCAGGAGCACCTCCATGACACTCTCGCATTCCGACCCGGGACGGACACCCGCCGCCCAGGCGCCGTCCACACGGGCTCATCCCACACAGGCGCATCCCGGGCAGATTCATCCCGACCTCGAACAAGGCGGTCCTCACCTCCGGCATTCGTTGCGCCGCTTCGATGTTCCGATCATGATCCTGTCGGCCCTGATCAGCCTCGACATGGTGGGCGAGATCTCGTCGTTCGGCGGCGAGACCTTCACATGGCTCGTCGTGTTGGCGCTGCTGTGGATGGTGCCGTACGGCCTCGTCACCTCGGAGCTGGGTAGCGCATTTCCCGATGAGGGCGGACTGTTCGAGTGGGTCAAGCGCGCCTTCGGCCGTCTACCCGCGTCCATCGCCACAGTCAGGTACTGGTCGATCAACCCGTTGTGGATCGGCGGGTCGCTCGCCTTCATCAGCACTGAAGCATGGAGCACGTTCATCCATCCGATCGGTTCGGGCACCGCGGGCGACTTTCTCTTCAAGACGCTCTTCGTCGTGGCAGCCGTCGCAGTGACGCTGCTGTCGATGCGCCGGGCGAGGGCAGTGCTGCAACTCGGGACCTACCTCAAGCTGATCCTGGCCGCCGTGTTCCTCGTGACGACTGTCATCTACGGAATTCAGCACGGATTCAACGGAATCGGCTCGGTCACCTGGTCGCCGACGCTCGGCGGCTTCCTCGGCCTCGTACCGCTGCTCCTGTTCTCCCTCGTCGGTTTCGAGGTTCCCAGCCAGGCGGGCGGCGAGATGCAGAATCCGCAGCGCGACGTTCCGCGCGGTATCGCGATGAGCGGATGCATCGGTCTGATGGTCTACGCGCTGCCGGTACTGGCACTGCTGCTGGTGTTGCCGAGCGACAAGATCACCGGTATCGGGGGTTTCATGGCTGCACTCGACACCGTCTTCGGTGTCTACGGGTCAGCGGCGTCGATCCTCGTGAAGGTTGCGGTGATCGCGTTCATCATCGCGCTCGGAATCACCGGCGCCACCTGGGCGATGGCCGCGAACCGCGCGTTGGCGGTGGCCGCCGGCGACGGCGGATTCTTCCCCTACTTCGCGAAGTTCGACGCCAAGACGGGTTCGCCGATTCGGGTCGGCATCTTCACCGGAGTGATCGCCCTGGCGTTCATGATCGTCGGCGTCGTCTTCTCCGGCGGTGACAGCGCAGCCACGTTCACGGTGGTGCTCACCATCACCATCTCGACGTCGCTGATCGCCTACCTCTTCGTCTTTCCCGCGGCATTCCGCCTGCGCATCAACCATCCGAACACGCCGCGGCCCTACGCCGTCCCCGGCGGAACCATCGGCATGGGCATCGCGGCGGGACTCGCGACATTCTGGGCGGCACTCGGGGTCTGGGTCGCGGTGTTCCCTGGCACCCTGGAGAGCCTGTTCGGCCTCGACTACGCGTTCCTCGACACCTGGAAGGTCTCACGCGTCCGCTTCGAGGCGTTCACACTCGGGACTCTGGCCGTGCTCACACTGATCGCCACCGCCGGATACCTCGTCGCACGAAGGTCGCGACGCACCAACCCGATCACTGTTGAGCAGCGATGATCTCTGCGGCGCGTTCGGCAACGCTCATGATGGTGCCGACAGGATTGACCGAGGTGAGCGTGGGAAAGACGGAGGCATCGACGACGCGCAGACCGCTGACCCCACGGACTCGCAGCGATGGGTCCAGCACGGCCATCGGGTCGTCGTCCGACCCCATCCTGCAGGTTCCGGATACGTGGTAGACCGTCTGATGCGTGGCCCGCAGTGCCGACGACAGTTCGTCGTCGGACTGCAGGGCCTCGCCCGGGAACACTTCGCGCACAACCCACTTCGACATCGGTGCGGTTGCCGCGATACGTCGTGCGGCACGAATGCCCGCCACGAGCGTCGCCTCGTCCACACCGTCGGGGTCGGTGAAGTACCGGTAGTCGATCGACGGTGGAGTCGACGGATCGTCGTCGACGATCTGGACCCGACCGCGGCTGCGCGGTTTGGCCACGTTCGGCGCGATCGAGATGATCCGGTCAGGCATGTCGACGCCGTAGCTGACGGCATGATCTGCGACGGCCTCGACCGGGAAATGCATGAGCACGTCGGGACGGGCGGGGCTCGATTCGTCGACGCGCAGCGCAGCGCCCGCATCCCACCCCGTGGCGCACGTCGACGGCACGTCGCGATCGGTCTCCCACACGATGAGACCTTCGGCGTGATCCATGAGGTTCTCACCGACGCCGGGTGCGACGACGCGCACCGGCACTCCCGCCCGGGTGAGCACGTCGCTCGGACCGATTCCTGAGCGCTGCAGCAGTGCGGGTGAAGCGATCGCACCCGCGCAGACAATGACTTCACGCGAGGCGAGGTGATCGTTCTCGCTACCGTCTCGCGCGATGGTCCGCACTCCGACGGCGCGGTCGCCGTCGAAGATGATCGAACTGGCCAGTTCATGGTGCAGCACAGTCAGATTGGATCGCTCGGCGAGTACGGGGTGCAAATAGTGCACCGAGGTCGACGATCGCAGGTTGGATTCGGGGGTGTAGCCGATGTCGAAGAATCCGGCACCCTCCCCCGTGTTCGCGAAGTCGGCGTCGTGGTTCCAGCCGGCTCGAGCCGGCAGGTCAAGAGCGCAGCGCGCAGCGTCGACGACGTCGGCGACGTACGGATTGCGGTCGGCTTCTGCAACGGGCGCGATGGGCGTGACGAGCTTGTCGAAGCAACGGCCGAGCGTATCCGCATCCCACCCGTCGGCACCCAGCGCGACCCACTCGTCGATGTCTGCGCGCAGCGGCCGCCACGTGATCATCGTGTTTGCCGTCGCGCAACCTCCGAGGATGTGCATGCGCGCCTGACGAATTCCGGAATTGCCGCGCTCCTGCGGCACGCTGCGGTAGTCCTGGTCGTACTCGCTCTCGAGCATCTCCGCCCACCGTCGAATCGAGCGGGCGCGGGGCTCGTGCTCGTCACTCGGGCCGGCCTCGAGGACCGTGACCGTCACCGCGGGGTCCTCGCTGAGTCGAGCCGCCACGATGCAGCCGGCCGTGCCGCCTCCTACGACGAGATAGTCAGTGACACTGGGTATATCAGGGGCACTGGGCATATCAGGGGCACTGGGCTTGTCAGGAGAACCGAGGTTGTCAGGATGGCTCATGCCGCCGGCTCTGACGCCAGGTTCGAGCTCGCCAACGCCTCGCTCTTACGTGTGGTCATCAGCACGTAGTAGAGGGGGCAGATGACAGCGAGCCCGACAATCCACGAGATATCGACGCCGCCAATCTCTTTCGCCAGCGGACCGGTCCACAGCGTCGTCGAGAGGAACGGGATCTGCACTCCGATACCGATCACGTAGCACGCGATCGCGATCCAGTTGAATCGGCCGTAGACGCCACCATCACGACGGAACAATGATTCGATGTCGTACTCGCCGTGGCGAAGGAGGTAGTAGTCGACGAGATTGACTGCGGTCCAGGGAATCAGGACGCAGAGGAGCAGGGCCAAGAAGTTGGCGTAGTTGGCCAGGAAGTCGTCTGCACTGAGCAGAGCAGGCAGCATCGCGATGGCGAACAGCACGAGCGCGATGACTGCACGGCTCGTCGCCTGTGCTCGCCATCGAGGAAAGATGTTCTGTCCCACTGTGATCGTGGAGAGCGCGCCACAGTAGAGGTTCATGCCGTTGGTGACGCTGATACCGACGGCGAAGACGAGGAACAGCCCCGTGGAGATCCCATGGGTCAACGTTCCCATGCCCGCGAGGGTGTCGGAGTCGGGCAGAGCGGCGCCGATCAGCACACCGAGCAGCATCGGAAGTACCGACCCGAGAACACATCCCGCATAGGTTGCCCAGAAGGCCGTCTTCACTCCGGTGTCGCGCGGCAGATAGCGCGTGTAGTCCGACACGTAGGGCGCGTAGGCGATCTGCCACAACGCCGCTGCGGAGAACGTGGCCATGAAGCCTGCCCAGGTGAACCCGCTGCTGTGCCAGGTATCCGTCGGCAACCCATTGACACCGATCATCCAGACGAACGCGAGGAGGAGCGCCAGGCCCGCGACCACCGACAGCACAGCCGCCATGGAGTGAATCAGCTTGTAGCCGATCATCGTCACGACGACGCTGAAGGCACCGATGATGAAGATCGCCCAGTTGTCCGGCAGCCCGGTCACTTCGGCGAAGGCTTTGCCGCCGAGCACCGCGTTCGACGCGAAGAATCCCAGATACATGAAGACGACGAGCACCACCACGAGCAGGCTGCCCAGCGAACCGAATTGTGCTCGGGTCTGGAGCATCTGGGGTACACCCATCTGCGGGCCCTGCGCCGCGTGCAGCGCCATGACCACACCGCCCACGAGATTGCCAGCGACGACTGCGATCGCGCCCGCCCAGAAGGGCAGCCCGAACACGGTGGTGGCCAGCGCTCCGGTGATGATCGTCAGCAGCATGATGTTCGAGCCGAACCACACGGTGAAGATGTCGCGCGCGCGGCCGTGCCGTTCGTCGTGCGGAATGTGGTCGATGGTGCGGCGCTCCACCGACGGCGCTGCGCCCGTCGACGGCTGGGTTGACGTGTTCATCGGGAGATACCTCTGCTCTGTGTGGGCGGCACTGGATCGGCCTGTGCGCGTGTGTCTGGCGGGTGTCACGGTGTGCGGTTCGGAGCGAGCCACGGCCACGGCGTCGGGGCTGTTCAGCAAGTATCGAGGCGATCAGCATCACCGGGAAAACAGAAAGTTCCGGACTTTTACATCTAGAGAACAGATGACCTCGTTGCGCTATACGTTCTCGGCGCTGACGGGCAGCCGTACCACGTCGGCGCCCCCTTACATCGACCAGACCGATGTAGAACGTCAGATAAATCGGCGCTGCCTGATCTATCGCGCTTCACGATTTCCCGTCACGATAGAGTCATGACCGATCTACCCGACCTCACCTCGATCGACTGGTCCGCGCGCGCAGGCGAGATCGCGTTCTGCTCCCAGGCGTTCATCGATGGCCAGTGGCTCTCCGCACAGTCCGGCACGACCTTCGACGTCGTGAACCCTGCGACGGACACCGTGCTCGCCTCCGTCGCCGCCTGCAACGCCGAGGACGTCGACGTCGCCGTCGCCGCTGCGCGTCGAGCCTTCGACGACGGGCGCTGGTCGAAGCTGTCCGCCGGCGAGCGCGGGACGGTACTCATCCGCTTCGCCACCCTGATCGAACAGCATGCCGAGGAACTCGCGACGCTCGTGACGCTGGAGATGGGCAAGGCGATCCGCGATTCGTACGAGGTCGAAGTCCCCGGCGCCGCAGCCGTTTTCCGGTTCTACGGCGAGGTGGCCGACAAGATCCCGGGCGAGTTGCCCCCGACCGCCGACGGCAGCGTCGCCATGGTTCGCCGGGTACCGCTCGGCGTCGTCGGCGCAGTTGTGCCCTGGAACTTTCCGCTCGACATCGCAGCATGGAAGGTCGCACCCGCACTGGCCGCGGGCAACACCGTCGTCCTCAAACCTGCTGAGGAAAGCCCGCTTTCGGCTCTGCGCTTGGCCGAGATCGCGGTCGAAGCCGGGATCCCACCCGGCGTCTTCAACGTCGTGCCGGGCCTGGGCGCCGACGCCGGTCGTGCGCTCGGACTCCACTCCGACGTGCAGTGCCTGACATTCACCGGCTCCACGGAGGTCGGAAAGAAGTTCTTGGCCTACAGCGCAGAATCGAACATGAAGCAGGTCTGGCTCGAGTGTGGCGGCAAGAGCCCCAACCTGGTGTTCGCCGACTGCGCCGACCTCGACGCCGCCGCAGAGATGGCCTGTTTCGGCATCTTCGGCAATCAGGGCGAGGTCTGCTCTGCCAACAGCCGACTTCTGGTGCAGCGCGAAATACTCGACGAATTCGTCGACAAGGTTGTCGAGAAGGCTGGGGCTTACTTGCCTGGCGACCCGCTCGACCCGGCGTCGACAACGGGCGCCATGGTGACGCGCAAGCAACTCGACCTCGTCCTCGGCTTCGTCGATCAGGCGCGCGAAGACGGACGAATAGCACTTGGCGGCAACCGAATCGGCGACGTCGGGTGCTTCATGGAGCCCACCGTCGTCGTCGACCTTCCCGCCGATTCGGCGGTGATGACCGACGAGATCTTCGGCCCGGTGCTGGCGGTGATCGCGTTCGATTCCGAGGACGAGGCAGTCGCCCTGGCCAACGACACTCCGTTCGGGCTTGCAGCATCGGCATGGACCTCGAATCTCGATCGCGCACTGCGGATGTCGGACAATCTGCACGCCGGAACCGTCTCGATCAACACTGTCGACGCCCTTTCTCCCGGAACACCTTTCGGCGGCTTCGGGGCATCGGGGTTCGGTTCGGACCTGTCGGTCCACGCGATCGAGAAGTTCACCGGACTCAAGACGACGTGGATCGCGCGCGGCTGAGAATAACGTCCGCGAGGTAGCTGACACAGCCCGACGGAGCCAAGGGCACCGTGTGTTGTGTCCTCGATCACCGCAGTCCGCGGTCGATCTCCGCCGCTGCGAAAAGCGCTGAAGCAGTCTTCACAATCTCATTAGTTCTTGGCAATTCGGCAAATTGACGCCGAAGTCCGGTGGACCTCGGCTTCATGCTCGGCGACCGTCTGCGCGCCCGGCCCTGAATCCAGCAGGCGTCTTTCTCGATCCAGTTGGGCAACGTCGCAGTTTGACGTTGAACAGGCCACCGACGTGCTTACTGGCGGCGAGTTTCGACTCGGCCGCCTCCTTCAAACGGTCGTGATACATCCGAACCGCCGGCTCACGGGTCTACTGATCGAACTTCCGTGGTGCTCCCATATCCGTCCTCCCGGTGAGATCACGGTTCTGCCGCACCCCGTTCGCTCAGCTTGGCCTGTTCGCGACGCTCTGTAGTCGCGCCACAGCCGTGCGGGGACTTGCGAGCTGAGGCGTCTCCGCGTTGTTCTGGGAGATGAGATCACACCCGAAAGGACACCGCCTCTCATCGAAAGATTGTTCGGATTCTCCTGGCGGATGCCCGTTTCGTCAGGTAGCATAGAACACATATTCGAAGAGGCTGATCGGCTCGATCTCGGCAGCCGATTCTCTGTAACGGATACTCACGGGCGGGGGTGAGAACAGATGGCCACAGAATTTCACGACGAGCAGATCGACGAAAACCTCAGCACGCCTTCCGCTTTGGCTTCAACCGTGCCAGGTTCGGCCGATGCCGCGGTGGCTGAGCAACTGTCACGTCTGTCAGCAGCCTTGGACACGTTGGCTGAGGTTGATGCGTCGGCGCTGTCGGACGGAGTCCTCGTAGAAGCTGCGCAGGTTGCCGAGCGGCTGGCTCGGCGCACCTCGGGAGCTGTGACCGACCGTCTGGTGGTCGAGGTGTCTGATCGCAGTGCCGACCGTAGGCTGGGCTACCGCAATCTAAGTGGGTTTTTGGCCAGTCATCTGCACGTCGGTGACCCTGCGGCCAGGTATTGGCTGATCGCCGAAACCGGCACGTTCACCTCGATACTGGGTGAGCGAGTGGCCCCGAAGTGTCCAACCCTGGCCGAGCGTGTGGCGCAGGGATTGGTGGCGCCCGCACATGCACGGGCCGTCATCGATGTGCTCAACAAGATCCCTCGCGCCGTTCCCGCAGAGACGCGTGCGGCAGCCGAGGTGCAGATGGCAGATTATGCGACTTCATACACTCCGGCTGAAATCAGCAGTCTCGGGGCACGATTGTTGGCCCATCTCGATCCCGACGGCTCACTGACAGACGCCAAAGACCGCAAGCGTCGTCGTGCGTTCTGGGTGAATCGGCAAGATGCGCAACTGATGTCACGGCTGACCGCCGATCTCGATCCGGCCGCACGCGCGCGTCTGGATGCGGTGCTGGATGCGTGGGGCAAACCCGGTATGAACAATCCCGATGATCCCGACTCGCCGTCAGGACCTGTCGGTTCGGCTGATCCCGACCTGCTCCGCGCAGCGGCACAACGTGACGAGCGATCGGCAGCGCAACGCAATCATGACGCCTTCTCTGCGCTGCTGGCTCGTGTGCTCGACTCCGGCATGCTCGGCAAGTCTCATCGCGGGCTGCCGATCCAGGTGATCGTCAAAACCAGTCTCACCGAACTCGAGCAGCAGGCTGGTTTGGCGCAGACCGCCTCCGGAGCGCTACTGCCGATCAAGGATCTGATCGAGATGGCTGCCACCAGCGGCGCGCAGCCATTCCTCGCAGTGTTCGCCGAACACACCAGCGTGCCACTGTATTTGGGTCGATCGAAAAGGATCGCCACCCTCGGACAACGCTTCGCCTCGTTCGCCTCCGATGGCGGCGGGATGTGTTCAGCACCGGGTTGTACCCAACCCGCGTCGCGAGTACAGATGCATCACGCCGCCAAGGACTGGGCGAAGGGTGGACTCACCGATATCGACCAACTGGTGCCCGCATGCGACGTGCACAACAGCAAGGTCGGACCGAATATCGGCCAGTACACAACGCGAATGATCACCGACGGTCCCGACACCGGACGAGTGGCGTGGCGGTTGAACGCCAGTCCCGGCATGCCACCCAATCGTGAACATGTGAACCGAATGGCCGACGTGGCCGCCGACTTCCGCGACTACCTCGCCTCCGAGCACACCGGCACCGCGCACACCGGCACCGAGCAGATCAACGCCGAACACACCGCGACCGACACCACCGGGCATCCTGCAGGAATTACAACGGCCGGCGGTGCGAGTTCGAGCGGCATGACCGGCGCAGGCGAACCCAGCGTTGGCGGCGCTGCTGTATCGCCACGCCGGAAAACGGATACGCCGAGCGCGTATGAGCAGATCTTCACCGGCGTCGAACTGCGACTGGTGGCGAGCATGCTCACCGACGACACCCCGGCCCGCGAGAAGCGCGTCGACTTCACGTGGAACCCACCCAGACCACTCCAACTCGACCCGGACCCGCCGACGGACCCCGGCGGGCCATCCGACCCCGGCGCGTCACCTGAACCGGACCCGCCGGCCGCACCCGACTCGCCTGGCGGCGTCGACCCGCCGCTGTCTGACGCAGCCTGACTGGCTGCGGCGTCGCCGCCAATCCTGTTGCACCGCAACCCGTCAGCAACCCGTCAGCCCCCCGCACCGTACATCCGGTGGCGGGGCTGACGTGGTTGGGCGTCGAATCAACCCTGTTCGAATCAACCCTCGCGCGCCAACACCATGCGCAGGGCCATACGCGCGTACGCGGTGCCCAGCGTGCCGGGGTCGCGGTGATCTCGACTGGGGAACCAGCGGCACACGTCGACGCACAGCGATGAGATGGCGAGCACCACATCGTCCGGGTCGTCGGCCGCGAACTCCCCGGCCGCGACCCCTCCGGCGACGATCGTCGCGAGAATTGCGGTCGTCTTGCGTCGAACCGCGCTGATCGAACGGTAGTGATCGGCGGTGAGCGCACCCAGTTCGTACTGGACCACCTTGGCCAGCTCGTGGTGCTCCGCCTGCCACCGCGCGAAGGCACTCACGACGTTCTCCAGACGAACCGCGTACGGGTCAGACGGATCGTCGACTTCGCGTAGCGCCTCGTAGACGCTGCGGTGTCCGTCGAGGGCGATCGAGTACAGCAGGTCCTCTTTCGACCGGAAGTGTGGGTACATCGCCGCGGCGCTCATCTTCAACGAGGCAGCGATCTGCCGCGTCGACGTGCCCGCATAGCCGAGTTGGGCGAACGACACAATTGCCGCATCGCGTATGCGCTGCGCTGCAGCCGACTCCCGCGTCGTCACGTCGCCGTCACCCCGTTTCGCTCGTCGAATTCCCGCCTGATGGTTGACCCAAACCGGCACACCAGGCAGTATAAGCGAGTGCTCATAAAATGAGCGACTGCTTAGGACGACGATTCCGTCACGTCGGACTTCGGATCGTGTGACCCGATCGTCGTGTCGAGCAGCCAGCAATCCGCTGCCTCAAGGAAAGTGTCATGGCCGAACCGATCTCCAAGCGCGACCTCGAATTCATGCTCTACGAGTGGCTCGACGTCGAGTCACTGACCGAGCGCGAACGCTTCGCCGAACACTCCCGAGACACATTCGACGCCGTGCTCGAACTCGCCGCCGACCTCGCGACCAAACGCTTCGCGCCGGTCAACCGACTCGGCGACACCCAGGAGCCCTACGTCGGCGACGACGGTGCCGTCGTCTTGCCCGACGAAATCCAGTCGGGCATCGCCGAGTTCATCAAGGCGGGCCTGGGCGCGGGCTCGTTCGACGAATCGCTCGGCGGCATGCAATTGCCGAGCGTCGTGAGTCTCGCTGCGCAGTCGTGGTTCCAGGCGGCGAATGCAGGCATGTCGTCGTACTCGTTCCTCACGATCGGCAACGCCAATCTGATCGCCGAGTACGGCACACCAGAACAGATCGACACCTGGGTTCGCCCCATGGTCGAGGGACGCTACTTCGGCACGATGTGCCTGTCCGAGCCGCAGGCCGGATCCTCACTCGCCGACATCACGACCAAGGCGACACCGACTGACGACGGCACCTACCGCATCACCGGAACCAAGATGTGGATCTCGGCAGGCGACCACGAACTCGGTGAGAACATCGTGCATCTCGTGCTCGCCAAGGCTCCGGGCGGCAAGCCGGGAGTAAAGGGCATCTCGCTGTTCATCGTTCCCAAGTACCTGCCGGAGGGCACCCGCAACGACGTCGCACTCGTCGGCCTCAACCACAAGATGGGCCAGCGCGCGACCACCAACTGCCTCCTCAACTTCGGCGACGGCACCTACGGCACTGAACAAAACTCCGGCGCGGAATCCACCGGCGCTGAACAAAACCCGCCCGCTCACTCCGTTCCCGGCGCGGTCGGCTACCTGGTTGGCGAGGAGCACAAAGGCCTCCAGTACATGTTCCACATGATGAACGAGGCGCGCATCGGCGTCGGATTCCTCGCAACATCACTGGGTTACGCGGGCTACCTCACATCCCTCGAGTACGCCAAGGTTCGCACGCAGGGGCGTCCTGTCGACCAGAAGGACCCGACCTCCAAGCCCGTCCCGATCATCGAGCACGCCGACGTCAAACGGATGTTGTTGGCGCAGAAGGCCTATGTCGAAGGGGCACTCGCGCTCGGCCTGTACTCCGGCAAGCTCGTCGACCTGCAGCGGACCGGAGACGCAAGCGAGGCAACTCGAGCGGGCCTGCTGCTCGATGTCCTCACGCCGATCTCCAAGTCGTGGCCGTCCCAATGGTGTTTGACCGCAAACGATCTCGCCATCCAGATTCACGGCGGCTACGGTTACACCCGCGAGTTCCCCGTCGAGCAGTTCTACCGCGACAACCGTCTCAACCCCATCCACGAGGGCGCACATGGCATCCACGGACTCGACCTGCTCGGCCGCAAGGTCATCATGAATGGCGGAGCCGGCCTGGAACTGCTCGCGAACACGATCACCCAGACCACCGACCGCGCTGGCTCCACTCCCGCCACTGCGGCTCTCGCCGACGAATTGCGCAGTCGCGTCCAACGACTCGTCACCGTGACCGGGCAGGTGTGGTCGGCAGGAGATGTCGCGGTCTCGCTCGCGAACGCCACCGCATACCTCGAAGCCACCGGACACATCGTCATCGCCTGGATGTGGCTCGAGCAACTGCTCGCCGTCGCAGACAAGACCGGAGACTTCTACGACGGCAAACGCGTCGCAGCGCAGTACTTCTTCACCTATGAGCTACCGAAGGTCGACGCCCAGTTCGACCTGCTCGCAGCGCTCGACCGCACGACGCTCGACGCGCGTCCCGAAATATTCTGACCCACAACACATCCCCGCACGATCGACTCAGGAGAGACTTCATGTCAGTACTCGATCTGTTCAACGTGACCGACAAGGTCGTCGTCGTCACCGGCGCCTCGTCGGGACTCGGCGTACGCTTCGCCACGGCCTTCGCGGAGGCAGGCGCCGACGTCGTACTCGCCGCCCGACGCGCCGACCGGCTGACCGAGACCGCAGCACAGGTCGAGGCACTCGGACGCAAAGCCCTGACCGTGGCGGCAGATGTCTCCGACCCCGCGGACTGCCAGCGCGTGATCGACAGCGCCGTCGAAACTTTCGGCCGCGTCGACATCCTCATCAACAACGCGGGCATCGGCACCGCGGTACCGGCAACGCGTGAGACGCCGGAGCAGTTCCGTTCGGTCATCGACGTCAACCTCAACGGCTCGTACTGGATGGCTCAGGCCGCGGGCCGAGTCATGCAGCCGGGCAGCGTTATCGTCAACATCTCCAGCATCTTGGGCCTGACCACCGCAGGTCTCCCCCAGGCCGCCTATGCGGCGAGCAAGGCTGCCATCGTCGGCCTCACCCGCGATCTGGCCCAACAGTGGGGATCTCGAAAGGGTATCCGCGTCAACGCGATTGCACCCGGGTTTTTCGAGAGCGAGATGACAGACACCTACGCACCCGGATACATCGAGTCGCAGATGCCGCGAGTCCTGCTGGGACGTATGGGAGATCCCTCGGAACTCGCGGCCACGGCGATCTGGCTGAGCTCGGCCGCAGGCGGCTACGTCACCGGCCAGACGATCGCGGTCGACGGCGGAATCACGGTCACCTAGATCGGCTACCGCCCGCGCAACCGCCCGACACAACCATTGACCGCGGTGGCGATTCAAACCGTCGCCACCGCGATCAGTGTGTCGCAGTTGACCTCTGCGGGCCCCTCGGATGCCAGCCGTTCGAGGAACACCTGCCGCACCTGTGCGATCTGCTCGTCGTCGAGTGGTGTGAGTGCGCCACGCATCCCCGTGCCCACCACCAACTTCCAGGCGAAGTCCGGCGTGCACTCGATGCGCAGTCGGTACACCGACGTGTCGACCTTCTGGGCGCCCAACGTCGTGAACCATTGCGAGACAGACTCTTCGGTGTCGATATGACTGATCGGCATCCGACTCCCGCTACGCGGCCCTTGATGTGACGTTTCGCCTGCCACCTCCGCAACCGATGCGCGGTAGATCTCGCTGAACTCACGAAGGCTGTCGGCGTGCCAGATCGACGCCCCCATCCGCCCTCCCGGGCGCAGCAGACTCAACACGTTGCGCACGGCGTCGTCCATGTCCGGAAGGAAGAAAATCCCGAACGAACACGCCACCACGTCGAAAGGTGTTACGCAGGGCGATGTTCCGGCTTTCAATGCCGTGACGTCGGCGACGACGCAGTCGATCTCCAGACCTTCGTCAGCCGCATTGGCAGCGGCGATGTCGAGTAGTTCGGACGCGAAATCGACTGCGACGACCGTGCCTGCCGATCCGGTAGCCCGAGCAGCGGGTAGCGCACTCGCTCCGGTCCCCGAACAGATGTCGAGGATGCGCTCCCCTGGCCGGATGTCGAGTTCGTCGACCAGAGCCTGACCCGCAGGCCCCACAGACTCGGTCGCAAGGCGTCGAAATCGGTTCCGATCGAATTGAACAAGCCGATTAACCTGAAACCCACCGCATGATCTGTCATGCAACCCACCGTAGTGACACCACACCCTTAACGACAATGGTTGTCAGCGAACGGTGAAAGGCGGCGTCCAGTGGTTGTGGAGGTTCACTGGTTGTGGAGGTTCACTGCTTGCCGAGCGCCGATTCGAGTCGATCGACGAACTCCGCCTGCGCGGGGTTCAGCTTCACGCGCGCCTCGTCGAGGCCACACCACTGCGCCCGATCGACTTCGGGAAATGTCTGCATACACCCCGACCGCGGCGGCCACACCATCTCGAACGTGTTGCTGACGACGGTGTCGACGTCGACGTCGCCCTCGACAGCGAAGGCGGTGACGACCTTGCCGCTTTTCTGGCGCACGTCACCGAGTTCGATGACCTCGCCTCGAGGAGCGGCGTGCCCGATCTCCTCGGCGAACTCGCGGCGCGCCGTGTCGAGCGGAGACTCGTCGGCCTCCGGCAGCCCCTTGGGCACCGACCACGCGCCCTCGTCCTTGCGCGCCCACAGCGGACCACCCGGGTGCGCGATGAGTACCTCGACTCCCCCGAAAGAGCCGCCTTCGATCGAAGCTGCCCCGCCGGTCCGTCGAAATACCAGGAGCCCGAAACTGTGTCGGGAAGTGCGCGTGTCCACGCAATATATTCTGGCGGAAACAGGGACGTCACACGATCGCGTCGTGTCCGAAACGTCCGATAAGTAGAACAATGATCCGTGACCGTTCTCGACACGATCAAACATGGCAGAAAGGCCGCCCGCGCGGTCGACGACATCCCACCGCTGGCGCGACTGTTCCCTCTGGGCCTACAGCACGTGATGGCGATGTACGCGGGAGCGGTAGCCGTTCCGTTGATCGTCGGCGGGGCAATGGTCGGCGCAGGGCAGATGCGCTCGGACGAGATCGTGCACCTGATCACGGCCGACCTCTTCGTCGCAGGTATCGCCACGATTGTGCAGGCGGTGGGATTCTGGCGCTTCGGAGTGCGCCTCCCATTGATGCAGGGCGTGACGTTCGCGGCCGTCGGCCCGATGATCACCATCGGCCTCAACCACGGCATCACCGCGATCTATGGCTCGGTGATCGCGTGCGGCCTGTTCATGATGCTCGTGGCGCCCATCGTCGGACGGCTCATCAGATTCTTCCCACCACTGGTGACCGGCACGATCATCTTGATCATCGGTATCTCACTGATGAGTGTCGCCGCAGGTTGGTTCGGCGGTGGCACCGCGAAGGGTGAGGACTTCGGTGCTCCCAAGTCCATCGCCTTCGGCTTCCTCACGCTGCTGATCATCATCCTGCTCGAACGATTCGGGCCACCCGCGGTCAAACGTGTCTCGATCCTCCTCGGCCTCGTCGCAGGAACACTCATCTCGATTCCGTTCGGGATGACCGACTGGAGCCACGTCGGATCGAGCTCATGGTTCGCCGTGCCCGAACCGTTCTACTTCGGCTTCCCCAGCTTCGACGTCAGCTCGATCATCGCGATGATCATCGTCGCGTTGGTCATCATGACCGAGACGACCGGCGACATCGTGGCCGTCGGTGAGATCGTCGACGAGAAGATCACGCCGCAGCGTCTGGCCGACGGCATGCGCGCCGACGGTGCAGGCACCGTGCTTGGCGGCATCTTCAACACATTCCCGTACACCGCGTTCGCGCAGAACGTCGGGCTGGTGGCGATCACCAACGTCAAGTCGCGCCACGTCGCAACGTGCGCGGGCGTCATCCTGGTGATCCTGGGTCTGGTTCCCAAGATGGCCGCGATCATCGAGGGCATTCCTCAGCCCGTGCTCGGTGGTGCGGGCGTGGCGCTGTTCGGCATGGTCGCCGCGAGCGGCGTGCGGACGTTGACCAAGGTGAAGTTCAACAACTCCAACATCCTGGTCGTCGCGATCTCCATCGGCGTCGCGATGCTCACCGAGGCGAGCCTGTCGTACACCAACGACGACAAGATTCCCGTTGCGCTCGATCTCTACGCCAAGTTCCCCGACTGGTTCCAGACCATCTTCCACTCGGGAATCTCGGCGGGAGCCATCTGCGCCATCGTGCTGAACCTGGTCTTCAACTGGCGCAGCACATCTACCGATCCCGTCGATTATCACAACACCGGTGAAATCGACGTCGCTGGCGACAACGTCGGGATCTCGGGGTCCGACGCTCCGCGCGGGGCCGCATTCGATCCGCGCGACGCACTCGCCGCCGCGGACCCGAACACGAGTCCGCAGACGCTACGCATCCTGGCCGACCACGACCCCGGGCTGCATCCGTTCATCGTCACCAACCCGTCGGCACCGAAGGATTTGTGCGACGAGATCAAGGCTCTCGGCGATCCGAAGGTGACGAGCCTGTTCGACAAGTGGGACGACGTCACCGACGGCAAGTTCTCCAGCCGCGGACAGGACACACCGGCCTGAGCTGGGATGGGCCCAGCAGCGGGGACGCTGGAACTACCGCAGCACCTTCTCGATGGCCTTGCCCTTGGCGAGTTCGTCGACCAGCTTGTCGAGGTAGCGGATCTTGCGCATGAGCGGGTCGTCGATCTCCTCGACACGCTTGCCGCAGACGACGCCGGTGATGAGTTCTGCGCGCGGGTTGAGCTGCGCGTCGTCGAAGAAGTCCGCGAAGGTGGTGCCGTCCTCGATGTGACGGGTGAGCGCGGCGTCGTCGAATCCCGTGAGCCAGCAGATGACCTGATCGAGTTCGGCTTTGGTGCGACCCTTGCGCTCCACTTTGGCGACGTAGAGCGGGTAGACGTCGGCGAAGCTCGTAGTGAAGATGCGGCGCATTCCTCGACGGTAACGGGTCGCCGGGCCGTCTCCCCGCGCCACCAGCGGATGAGTCCTATCGTTGGTGCATGTCAGACAGCCCCGATCCCGACAGCCCCGACCCCGACGATCCCGACATCCCACACGAGCAGCCTCACGAGTCGGCGTTCGCTTTCGGCGACGCCACCCCGATCGGCGAGACCGATCGTATCGCCCGCGAGAAGGCCATCTACGAGGCCGCCCGCCACGGCAATGACGTCAATCGCGGTCACGCGCTCGGCGGCAGCGACGGGACCACCGAGGGGCAGTGACGCCGTCAGCCCGGCGGTGCCATGACAACGGGTCACGTCAGCAAGTCCTGACGCGCCGCGATGGCTGGTGTCCGACTCGTCGGTAACCGTGTAGATACTGAAGACATGGAGATCCTGAGTAGTCGCATCCTGTTGCGGTCGCGTGATCCCGAGGCTCTTCAGCACTTCTACCGCCACAAACTTCATCTCGCGATCGCGCGTGAGTACCCGGGCGGCCTGGTCTTCCACGCGGGCAACGGCTTGATCGAAGTACCCGGCCACATGAGTACCGACCTGCCCGACGGCCACGCGAACGGGGCCGCGCTGTGGATTCAGGTGCGCGACGTCGCCGCGACCCAGCGCGAACTGAGCGCAATGGGAGTCGACATCCGCAGGGAGACGCTGACCGAACCGTGGGGCCTCATCGAAATGCACGTCGTCGACCCGGACGGACGCACCCTCATCCTCGTCGAGGTACCTGCCGATCATCCGCTGCGGTTGGACAACCGCTGAGTTCGGCATCCGGCGCTGCAAGCACGACATGCGAGACTGAACGCATGAGCATCTGGACTGCGCCCCTCGCCGACCGCCATATTCAGGCCACCGTCGACCTGCCCGGGTCGAAGTCCATCACCAATCGCGCGCTGGTACTCGCCGCGCTGGCCGACGGACCGTCGACAATCACCGGAACCCTGCGCAGTCGCGATACCAACCTCATGCTGTCCGCGCTCACCGAACTCGGCGTCGGAGTCCGCGTCGACCCCGCCGATCCCACGACCGTCTCCATCGAACCTCGGCCGCTGCATGCGGGCGAGGTGTTCTGCGGCCTGGCCGGAACAGTCATGCGATTCCTGCCGCCGGTGGCCGCGCTCGCCTCCGGCGACGTCGCATTCGACGGCGACCCACAAGCCCGACAGCGCCCACTCACCACCATCCTCGCTGCTCTGCGCGACCTCGGGGTGGGGGTCGACGGCGACAGCCTGCCGTTCGTGGTGCACGGCACGGGCTCGGCCGACGGTGGCACGGTCACGATCGATGCGTCCGGGTCGTCGCAGTTCGTGTCGGGACTCCTGCTTGCCGCAGCGCGATTCGACAACGGGATCACGGTGCGACACGTCGGAGCGCCGGTGCCGTCGACGCCGCACATCGACATGACCGTCGAGATGCTCGCCACCGCGGGGGTCGTCGTCGACACGTCACAACCCGATACCTGGCGCGTACCCCCGAGTGTGATCAAAGCCGTCGACGTCGCTGTCGAACCCGACTTGTCCAATGCCGCAGCGTTTCTCGCGGCGGCCGCGGTCACCGGCGGTGAGGTCAGCATCCCGCGTTGGCCCGCGACAACAACACAGCCGGGTGCACAGATCGTCGACATTCTCGCCGAGATGGGCTGCACCGCAGAACTTTCCGACGGCGTGCTGACGGTGCGCGGGCCAGAACGACTCACCGGGATCAGCCGGAACCTCCGCGACATCGGCGAGCTGACTCCGACGATCGCCGCGGTGTGCGCGCTCGCCGATGGGGAATCCCTGTTGAGTGGGATCGCCCACCTGCGCGGCCACGAGACCGACAGGCTTGCCGCGCTCGCCACCGAGATCAACAAGCTCGGTGGTGATGTGTCCGAGACCGACGACGGGCTCATCATCCGACCGGCTCCGCTACATGGCGGACAATGGGATTCGTATGCAGATCACCGCATGGCCACGGCAGGCGCGATCATCGGCCTTGTGGTCCCCAGCGTCACCGTCGACGACATCGAGACCACGTCGAAGACGTTGCCCGACTTCCCCGGAATGTGGCAGCAGATGGTCGGACATCCGTGATCTACCGCGCGGCAAAGGCTTTCACAGTGTGTCCTGACGGAGGACGCCGGTGAGCCGCCGCGCGAGCAGCTACGACGAATCCGATGTACGGATTCGTCCGGGCAAGGGCAGCCGACCGCGCACCAAGACCAGACCGACACACGACGACGCGCAACATGCGATGGTCGTCTCGGTCGACCGGGGCCGCTGGGGCTGCGTGATCGACGGAGACCCCGACCGACGCGTGGTCGCGATGCGCGCCCGCGAACTCGGCCGCACACCTGTGGTGGTCGGCGACGACGTATCGCTCGTCGGCGATCTCTCCGGCGATTCCGGAAGCCTTGCACGCATCGTGAAGGTGGCGGAGCGTCGAACTGTATTGCGGCGCACCGCCGATGACACCGACCCCTACGAGCGCATCGTCGTCGCGAACGCCGATCAACTCCTCATCGTGACAGCAATGGCCGACCCTCCCCCACGCACCGGATTCGTCGAAAGAGCGCTCGCGGCAGCGTATGTCGGCGGGCTGTCACCGATCCTGTGTCTGACCAAGACCGACCTCGCCTCCTCGGACGAATTCGCTGCCGCATTCGCCGACCTCGACCTGCCGGTTGTGCGTGCGGGGCGCGACGATCCACTCGACGACGTGCTGGCATTACTCACCAATCACCGCACGGCGCTCATCGGACACTCGGGGGTCGGAAAGTCGACGTTGGTGAATCGCCTTGTCCCAGAAGCGGAACGAGCAACCGGGGTCGTCAGCGGCGTCGGCAAGGGACGCCATACGTCGACGCAGTCGGTTGCACTGCCACTGCCGGGCGACCACGACAAGCCGCGCGGCTGGGTGATCGACACACCGGGTATCCGCTCGTTCGGCCTGGCGCACGTCAGCGCCGACGACATCGTGAACGCCTTCGACGATCTCCACGAAGCGATCGAGAACTGCCCGCGCGGGTGCACCCACCTCGGACCGCCCGCCGACCCCGAGTGCGCACTGGACTCGCTGACCGGACACTCCCACCGGCGCGCCATGGCGGTGCGGCACCTGTTACGGGCGGTCAGCGACACAAAGGAGACCGGGACGAAGCAGAGCGGGGAGAACTGAACATCGCGGTCAGGTTTCCGGCGCGCAATGTCGCACCGGCCCTTCGCATTTCGACCTGTCACGCTGTCATATCCCCAGGCGGCCCGCATACCTCTCGAACGATATCCAGCACGGCGCCCGCCGCCTTGTCAGGCTTCTGGTAGCCGAGTGGGCTACGTAGATCACCCAGGTGAGATCCCGGTCGACACAGGGGACGATACCGGCTCCGGACTGATCGGCCGCAACGCTGGCGGGAACCGCTGTCACACCAAAACCACTGCGTGCCAACTGAATTCCAAAGACCTGATCGGCAACCTCGATGACCGAATGCCGCGTCGGGATCTCGGCGTCGATGATCGTTCGGGTTCCCCAACCAGGTGGGTAGTCGATGACGCGCTCGTCTGCGAGGTCGTCGGCGGCGAAACGTCCCGCGCGCGCAAGCCGGTGGTCGGGATGAGTAACCAGTACCAGCGGCTCGGCGGCCAACGCGTACGAGGTGATCCCCGACAGATCGCGTACGCGACCACCCAGCAGCGTCAGGTCGAGGGAGCCATTGCGCAGATGCCGGACGTTGTCCGCGCTGCCCTGCGGACTCTGCCGCATGGCGATTGAGATGCCCGGATGACGGCGATGGACCACCTCGAACGCCCCGGCGAGGTTGATCGTGGCGACGTTGACGAGGGCTCCGAGCACTACCTCGCCACGGACCTCGCCTCGCATCCCGGCGATCGCGTCACGCACCTCGTCCCGTGCGCGCAACGCATCCCGGCGATCGCGTCACGCACCTCGTCCCGTGCGCGCAACGCTTCCCGCGCCGGGGCCATCGCCGCCCGCCCGGCGTCGGTCAACACCAGCACGGTGCGCGTCCGGTCGAAGAGCTTTGCACCGAGTTCGTGCTCGAGCTTCGCCACTCCTGTCGACACCGCGGACTGCACGACGTGCAGAGATCGCGCCGCCGCGGTGAAAGTTCCCTGGTCACAGCACGCGAGAAAGTACTCGAGCTGACGCAATTCCATTCGCATCTCCAGCAGGGTGGTCGCAGCAACGTATCAATCATCAACGATGGTGATGTCCGTATCGAAATCTATCGCTTTTCAGCATGGCCTATCCGGCTCACCATGGACTCATGACTTCGCCACAGCGCACCTCACCCAGCTCATCGGAGACGAACCCGTCCGGAACGTCCGCGACACCGTCGACGGTCACGCCGCGGTTGAGTCGACTGGTAGTGCTGCTCTTTGCGATCACGGCGGGATCATCCGCAGGCTGCCTGTACTACCTGCAGCCACTACTGCATGAGGTCGGCGACGATTTCCACATCTCGACCGCTGCCGCAGGTCTCGTCGTCTCGGTCACTCAGGTCGGCTACCTCATCGGTCTGGCACTCGTCGTGCCGCTCGGAGACTTCGTCAGCCGACGCATCCTGGTCGGCGGACTGCTCGTCGTCTCCTGCATCGGCCTGGCCATCGCGGCCTTCTCTCCGGCCTACGCGGTGCTGATGGTGATGGTCTTCGCGGTGGGTGTCTCCGCGTCAGCAGCGCAGGTCGTCGTGCCGTGGGCAGCAGCGGTCGCCGCGCCGGGCGAGCGCGGTGCAATCGTCGGCACGGTGATGAGCGGACTACTTGTCGGAATCCTGTTCTCCCGTGTATTCGCCGGGTTGGTTGCGCAGGTCGGCGGGTGGCGCACGGTGCTGGTCGTCGCAGCAGTGGTCCAGCTGGCGATGGCGGCCGCGGTGTGGTGGTATGCCCCGCGCACGGCGATCAGCGCCACGTCGACGAGCTATCCCCGCGTGCTGTGGTCCATCGTCACCCTGGTTCGCAGCGAAGGGGTCCTACGTCACCGCATGCTTCTCGGCGGACTGAACATGGCCGCCTTCAGCGGCATGTGGACGGCCATCGCATTCCTGCTCGCAGGGGCACACGGCTCGCAGTACCACTTCTCCGACGCCGCGATCGGACTCTTCGGACTCGCCGGGGTGGCCGGGGCGTTGGCGGCGCCGCGCGTCGGCAAACTCGCCGACCGCGGGTATCTACGCCACACCCAATACGGCGTGTGGGCGATCGAACTCCTGGGGTGGGCT
>NZ_DLSO01000034.1:0-3246 GCF_002500165.1 Gordonia sp. UBA7860
GTCTTGCCGTGGTCGACGTGACCGATGGTGCCGATGTTCACGTGCGGCTTGGTCCGCTCGAACTTCGCCTTCGCCACTTGTTTGTCCTCCTGGACTGTGTTGCTCTACTGGGCGGATCCCAGCAGGGGTTTTCTCTTACGTTGTCCGCGTCGTACGAACACCCGTATTGCGTGCCCGCGCGGAACACACTGCGTGCCCGCACGGAACACACTGCGTGCCCGCACGACGCGTGCGCCGTTGGCGCGCGGTCAAAGCCGGAGACCGGCCGGCGAATTACTCGCCGGTGGCCTTGGCGATGATCTCCTTCGACACGTTCGCCGGAACCTCGGCGTACGAGTCGAACACCATGGAGTAGTTAGCTCGACCCTGGGTCCGCGACCGGAGGTCGCCGATGTAGCCGAACATCTCCGACAGCGGCACCTGTGCCTTGACGACACGTGCACCACTGCGCTCCTCCATGGCCTGGATCTGGCCACGGCGGGAGTTCAGGTCGCCGATCACGTCGCCCATGTAATCCTCAGGAGTCGTGACCTCGACGGCCATGATCGGCTCCAGGATTACCGGGCTCGCCATCTTCGCAGCTTCCTTGAGGGCCTGCGAACCGGCGATCTTGAAGGCCATTTCCGACGAGTCGACGTCGTGGTACTGACCGTCGAGCAGCGTGACCTTCAAGTTGACCAGCGGGTAGCCGGCGAGGACACCGTACTGCATGGCATCCTGCGCACCGGCGTCGACCGACGGAATGTACTCGCGCGGGACGCGACCACCGGTGACGGCGTTCACGAATTCGTAGGTCGCACCATCCTCGGCATCCACAAGGGGCTCGAGCTTGATGATGACCTTCGCGAACTGGCCCGAACCGCCGGTCTGCTTCTTGTGCGTGTACTCGTGCTTGTCGACGGCCTTGCGGATCGTCTCGCGGTAGGCAACCTGGGGCTTACCCACGTTGGCCTCGACCTTGAACTCGCGCTTCATACGGTCGACGAGGATGTCAAGGTGGAGCTCACCCATACCGCCGATGACGGTCTGGCCGGTCTCGTCGTCGAGCTGCACGGAGAACGTCGGGTCCTCTTCGGCGAGCTTCTGGATCGCGGTACCGAGCTTTTCCTGGTCGGACTTGGTCTTCGGCTCGATCGAGACGTTGATGACCGGGTCCGGGAAGCTCATCGACTCGAGGACGATGGGCGCGCTCGGGTCGCACAGGGTGTCGCCGGTGGTGGTGTCCTTCAGACCGATCATCGCGTAGATGTGGCCCGCGGTGGCGTCCTCGACCGGCATTTCCTTGTTGGCATGCATCTGGAAGAGCTTGCCGATGCGCTCCTTCTTGCCCTTGGTCGCGTTGAGCACCTGGGTGCCCGCCGTGATGTGGCCGGAGTACACGCGGACGAAGGTCAGCTTGCCGAAGAACGGGTGCGCGGCGATCTTGAACGCCAGTGCGGAGAACGGCTCGTCTGCGCTGGGCTTACGAGAGAGGATCTCCTCTTCGTTGCCAACGGCGTGACCCTCGACGCTCGGCACGTCCAGCGGGGACGGCAGGTAGTCGATGATCGCGTCGAGCATCGGCTGGACGCCCTTGTTCTTGAAGGCCGAACCGCAGATGACCGGGTAGTACTCACGCGCGATCGTCAGCTTGCGGATGGCGCCCTTGATCTCCTCGACCGAGAGCTCCTCACCACCGAAGTACTTCTCCAGCAGCTTCTCGTCGCTCTCGGCGACGATCTCGAGCAGCTTCTCGCGGTACTCGGCAGCCTGATCGACGAGATCAGCAGGGATCTCCTCGATGGTCGGCTCCGCACCGATCTCGACGGTGCCGCGCCAGGTAATCGCCTTCTGCTCGATCAGGTCGACGACGCCGTCGAAGTTGTCCTCGGCGCCGATCGGAAGCTGCAGAACCAGCGGCTTCGCGCCGAGGCGCTCCTCGATGGTGCGCACGGTGAAGAAGAAGTCGGCACCGAGCTTGTCCATCTTGTTGACGAAGCAGATACGCGGGACGTCGTACTTCTCTGCCTGCCGCCAGACCTGCTCGGACTGCGGCTCGACGCCTTCCTTGCCGTCGAAGACGGCAACGGCACCGTCGAGCACGCGCAGGCTGCGCTCGACCTCGACCGTGAAGTCGACGTGGCCGGGGGTGTCGATGATGTTGATCTGGTTGCCGTTCCAGAAGCACGTCACGGCGGCGGAGGTGATGGTGATCCCCCGCTCCTTCTCCTGCTCCATCCAGTCGGTGGTCGAAGCACCGTCGTGGGTTTCACCGATCTTGTAGTTCACACCGGTGTAGAAGAGGATTCGCTCGGTCGCGGTGGTCTTGCCGGCATCGATGTGGGCCATGATGCCGATGTTGCGAACCTTTTTCAGGTCGCTGAGCACTTCCTGTGCCATTCCGTTCCCTTCGGGAAATCTTGGGACTAAAGGCTGTCTTGTTTCTAGCCGCGGCTGCGCAGCCCACCCTCGCAAGCTCGGGTGGACTGGCCGCTCTTCGCTCCGCTCCGAGCGGCCAGTGCCCGTGGGCGGTTACGTCACCAGCGGTAGTGCGCGAACGCCCGGTTGGCTTCTGCCATCTTGTGGGTGTCCTCGCGACGCTTGACCGAAGCGCCGAGTCCGTTGGAGGCATCGAGCAGCTCGTTGGCCAGGCGCTCGACCATGGTCTTCTCACGACGCTGGCGGCTGAACGTCACCAGCCAACGCAGTGCGAGGGTGTTGGCGCGGTTCGGCTTGACCTCGACGGGCACCTGGTAGGTGGCACCGCCGACGCGGCGGCTCTTGACCTCGAGGGTCGGCTTGACGTTGTCGAGCGCGCGCTTGAGGGTGACGACCGGATCAGTGCCGGTCTTCTCACGAGCCTGCTCGAGGGCCTGGTAGACGATGCGCTCGGCAGTCGACTTCTTGCCGTCGAGGAGGATCTTGTTCACGAGCTGGGTGACCAGCGTCGAGCCGTAGACCGGGTCGTTGACGAGGGGGCGCTTGGGTGCGGGTCCTTTACGTGGCATCGCTTATCAGCTTCCCTTCTTGGCGCCGTAGCGGCTGCGAGCCTGCTTGCGGTCCTTGACACCCTGGGTGTCGAGCGAGCCGCGGATGATGCGGTAGCGAACACCGGGGAGGTCCTTCACACGACCGCCGCGCACGAGCACCATCGAGTGCTCCTGGAGGTTGTGGCCTTCACCCGGGATGTAAGCGGTGACCTCGACGGAGCTCGTCAGGCGCACGCGGGCGACCTTACGGAGCGCGGAGTTCGGCTTCTTCGGGGTG
>NZ_DLSO01000106.1:0-4596 GCF_002500165.1 Gordonia sp. UBA7860
CGACAAGCTCGATCAGCGGGTGGGGAGCTCGATCAGCGGGTGGGGAGCTCGATCAGCGGTGGGTTGGCTCGATCAGCGGGTGTTGTTTCGATCAGCGGGTGGGTGATCTCGACAAGCTCGATCAGCGGTGGCCGGCTCGATCAGCGGGTGGGGAGCTCGATCAGCGGTGGTCGGCTCGATCAGCGGGTGGTCTAGAAGGCCGTCAGGTACTGGTCGACCTCCCAGGGCGAGACGGCGGAGTGCCACGCGAAGAACTCCTCGCGCTTGAGGTGCGAGAAGTACTGCGAGACGGTCTGTGCGTCGGCGGGCCACTCGTCGGGGATCGCGGCGTCGAGCGTCGCTGTGACGACCGCGTCGGCTTCGAGCGCTTCGACGGCGTGCAGCAGGGTTAGCGGCAGTGACGAGATGTGCTTAGGGCAGGTGCCGAGCGCGCCGGGGTCGAGGCTGCGCTTGATGCCGTCGAGTCCCGCGCCGAGCGCCGCCGCGATGGCCAGGTACGGGTTGGCCGAGCCGTCGCCGCCGCGTAGTTCGACGCGCTGCTCGTCGGGGATGCGGACGTAGTGGGTGCGGTCGTTGCCGCCGTAAGTGGGGACTCGGGGTGCCCACGATGCGCCCGATCGGGTCGCGGTGGCACCAGTTCGCTTGTAGGAGTTGACTGTTGGTGCCATCACGGCCTGCAGGGCGGGAGCATGCTCGAGGATGCCACCGACGAATCCATATGCCTGCGCTGAGAGGCCGAGGCCACGCTCATCGTCGTCGGCTGCGTTCGGGAACACCGGGTTTCCGGCCGAGGTGAGCGAAAGGTGAAGGTGTAGACCGGAACCGGTGCGTTCGGCGAAGGGCTTGGGCATGAAGGTAGCGACCATGCCGCGCTCGGCGGCGAAGGTGGAGAGCAGGTAGCGCAGGGTGATCACGCGGTCGGCGGTGGTCAGCGCGTCGGAATAGGCGAAGTTCTGCTCGAACTGGCCGTTGCCGTCTTCGTGGTCGTTGGCGTAGTTACTCCAGCCGAGCTGGTTCATGGCCGTCGAAACAGTGGTGAGGTGGTCGTACATGCGGGTGAGGCCGCGGACGTCGTAGCAGGGTCGGTCGGAGTCGTCGGCCGCGTCTGCGGTGATCAGCGAGCCGCTGGCGTCGCGCTTGAGCAGGAAGTACTCGACCTCTGCGCCGACCCAGGGCTCGAAGCCGGCGTCGGCGGTCTGTGCGATCAGCGACTTGAGGATGTTGCGGGGAGCGAACGGCCACGGCTTGCCCAGCACGTAGGGATCACAGTGGACGATGGCCAGCCCCTCCTTGATGAAGGGCACCGGGAGGAACGACGAGACGTCGGGGATGGCCATCAGGTCGGGGTCTTTGGGCTCCTGGCCGATCGCGCCCACGGCGTAGCCGGCGAAACCGACTCCGTCGGTGGCCAATTCGTCGACGGCCTCGACCGGAACGAGCTTGGCGCATGGCTTGCCACGAAGGTCGACGAACATGGCGAGGATGAACTTGGTGTTGTTGGCCTCGCAGAGCTCGGCGAGGGTCTGGGTGTCAGTCATGGTTGCTCCGGGAGTTCGGGTGGGAGTGAATCCAGTATGTCTACTCGTATGAACCTTTGTCTAGTCCCAGTAGACGCTTCGGGTATTGCGGTTGCGTTAAGCCCGCGTGAGGTCGTGGTATCGGGATGAGGCGGGTGCACGCTCGGCGGGATGGAGCGCACAGTCGGCAGACCCGACTCCGGGACGCAGAACGCCCGTGAGTGTGCGGCTCGTTCCGCACTCACGGGCGTTCTCACGGTCGAGGACTGCTCAGGATGACGTCGCTGTGGTGGCGCCAGCCGGTTGTGTGGTTGTGGCAGTGGGGAGTTCGCGCTCGATGTTCTCTGCGGCCCGCTCGGGATGAATACCGGAGAAGCCACCCTGAGCGTGCCCGACGCCTGCCGCGGGGATCTCGTAGGCGGTCTCGGCGTGGATGGTGGCATCGAGGCCAAGCGTCTCGGTCTCGGCGTCGACGCGCAGGCCGATCGTCTTGTCGATGGCCTTCGCAATGAGCCAGGTCATCACGAACGAGAACGTGCAGGTGATCACGATGCCCGCGAGTTCGCGCCAGAGGAGACCGAAGTCGCCACCGAAGAGGATGCCCGTCAGACCTGCGGGTGCGGCGGACGCCGCGAAGAGCACGATGCAAAACGTTCCGACGATGCCGCCGATGCCGTGGACGATGAAGGCGTCGAGGCTGTCGTCGACCTTGAACCGAGACTTGATGCTCATCAGGAATGCGACGACGCCGGCCGCGAGCAGTCCCACGCAGAGTGCACCAATCGAATTGACCGCATTGGCCGACGGGGTGATACCGACGAGCCCGGCGATCGCGCCGGTGATGACACCCAACGATGTCACGTGGCCTTCACGAATCCTCTCGATGATGGCGAAGCCGATCATGCCGGCGCTACCGGCCAGCAGCGTGTTGAGGATGACGAACTGGGTCAAGAAGGTCGCCCCCAGGGCACAGCTGCCGTTGAAACCGAACCAGCCGAACCACAGGATGCCGCCACCGAGAAGGACCATCGGCACGTTGTGTGGGCGCTCCATGCGCTTACGGCGTGCACCGAGCACGAGTGCCAGCGCAAGCGCTGCGACACCTGAATTCATGTGCACCGCAGTACCGCCCGCGAAATCGTGTATGCCGATCTTGTTCAGCAGGAAGCCGCCCTTGGCGTCGTCGGTGTCGGCGCTGAATACCCAGTGGGCGACCGGGAAGTAGACCAGCGTCAACCAGATCGGCACAAAGACGAGCCAAGCCGAGAACTTCATGCGGCCAGCCGCGCCGCTGGCCACGATCGCCACGGTGATCGCGGCGAACAGGATGAACCATGCTGCGTAGTAAAGGACTTGGGTTCCCCCGGAGCCGTCATCGGTTTGGAAGTTCAGGAGCCCGATGTATTCGGCAGGATTGCCGATCAGCCCCCATCCGTTGACCGACGGCCCCGAGACGAGGCCGTACCCGTACACGACGTAGAGCACGCTGGTGATGCCGAGGGTGATGAGCACCATCGTCATCATGTTCAGCACATTGCGCGACCCGAGCATGCCTCCGTAATAGAAGGCGAGCCCGGGAAACATGAGCAGAACGAACACGAATGCGGCGAGCATCCACGACAGATCCGCGTGGGCGGCAAGTTGTTCCATGGCAGGTCCTCGGGTTTGGTGATCTCGACAAGCTCGATCAGCGGTGGTGGGGTTGATCAGCGGGTTGGTGATCTCGACAAGCTCGATCAGCGGTGGGTGGGGTGATCTCGACAGGCTCGATCAGCGGTGGGTGGGGTGATCTCGACAAGCTCGATCAGCGGCGGGCGTCGATCAGCGAAGGGTGGGGTCGATCAGCGGGTTAGGCGGGTTGGCGGAGATATGCGACAACGTCGTCGCGGTAGTCGAGGAAGCCCTTGTACGCGGCGATGCGCTCGTCGAGGGTCTCGATGACGGTGGCCAGCTGGGCCGACCACGCGGGGATACGTCGCACCTCGTCGAGCGACGCCATGAACGTACGGATGTTGAACGTGACGGCTCCCGACATCGGGAGTCGAATGAAGTGCTCGAGCTCGATGCGCAAGCGCGCCGAGCCAAAGTTCTTGTCCCGTACCATAGCCGGGATGTCGCGGCCCCACTCGGGAAGCTCCTCGAGGCTGACGTCGAGCTTGTGCGAGTCCGACGCCGAGAGGGTCCAGTTCACGCGACGGTAGACCTGGTCGGCGGGCAGCCTCCGCAGGAACTGCTCGGCTCGGGCGACGATGCCGTCACGGATCAGACCTGGTACGGGCGAATGTATTTCGTACATGTCCATGCCGACGTCGAACGACACCGACCAGGCCGCGGCGAAGGTCACGACACCGGCGTCGAAGTACAGGCGGCCGTCGCGTTCGACTACCAGGAGCAGGTCGTCGGGAACCTCACGGGCGAGGAAGTCCATCGGTCCGCTGGGCAGTGTTGCCGCGTCGCCGAGGGTGAACTCTGCGTCGGTGCCGAGAAGGTCGTTGCGCCAATGGAATCGGCCGGACCCTAGTTCGGCGAGGTGCATGAATTGTGGGTAGGCGAGCGCGAGGTCGCGTAGGTAGTACAGCAGCAGATCCCAGCACGCGATCTCCATGCCGGGTCGGATACGCACGCGAGACGGATCGGCGTCGAGTATTCGCCTGCGCTCGGCCATGATCGACGTGTACTCGGCGCCGCCGAGGTCGACGAGGTTGCGGCCCCACTCCCCTCCGCGCGTTCTACGCGGAACACGGGCCGGCTCGACGTTGACGGAGTAGTTGAACTCCTCGAGCTCGTCGGGGAACGGCCATGGGATGTTCGACAGGTGGTCGACGGGTTGCGCGAGAAAGTCGGCCGCCGCGCCGGTCGGCGCGTGGGCTGGGGACTGGTCTGCGGTGAGTGTCATGTGGTCACCTCGAAATCGGTTGGGCGGGTTGGGCTGGGGTGATCTCGACAAGCTCGATCAGCGGATGGGGCTCGGTCAGCGGGGTGGGGCTCGGTCAGCGGGTGGGTGATCTCGACAAGCTCGATCAGCGGTGGTCGGGTCGGTCGGCGGGGGGGGGATCTCGACAAGCTCGATCAGCGGGGG
>NZ_DLSO01000205.1:0-9461 GCF_002500165.1 Gordonia sp. UBA7860
GGACGGCGACGAGGTGACGGCTGCTCGGCCGGTCGCGATCAGCGTCCCGCTCTCGTCGACGACCGTCGCGAAGGTCACCGGCCCCTGTGCCGAACCGACCACGGCGGCAACGAGATCGGTGTCTCTGCCGCGGCTGTACGACTGCGCCCACCGTGTGCTCGGTGTCGGAGCGAGTTCGACATCGAGTTCTGCTACGCGCACGTGGCCCGTTGTCATACTCGCGAAATCATCTGTGGCACCGGGAAAGTCGTCGAGGTCGCGGGTCAGGATGTGAACCGTGGGGCTGGCCGGTTCGCCCCCGACGGTGCGCGCCGCGATCAACCGCTCGGGCAGTGCCAGCAGGACGGGCAGGTCCCGTTCGGCGTACCAGGAGCCGAGGGCACGTAGAGTGGGGGCGTCGGCGCGTGCTGAACGGTCTAGTGGCACAGCAGAATTCGCGCGACGGGAGAATCCTGCACCCGCACGCGCCAGCCAGCCGTCGATCCAGGTCGACTCGACGCCCGGCCATGCGAGCGCCGCCGCATGCTCGAGGTCGCGAATCGCGCTGTTGCGCACCGGTTGTGCCGACAGGAGGCGAATCGACACGACCGACCCGCGCGGGATGGACTCGACAGTTCCGTCGCGCTCGATCAGCAGCGTCGAGTCGAGGTCCTCGGTATCGGTGCGTTCGGTATCGGGGCGTTCCACCAGAAACCCCGTGACGTCGGACATCGTGGGCGCTGCCGTCGACGCGGGAGCCGGATTCGGTGAGTGCCGCCAGTCTGCGGGTGACGCGTCGCCGAGCAGATACCGCACGACGACTCGGTCGCCGGGGTAGGCGTCGGTAGGAAGACGTGCAGGCGGAAGACGTGCCGGATCGGGACTCGAGTGTTGCTCGCTCATCGCGTGTCCCGTCGGTGGGGTCGATGGTCGGGGTCGATGGTGGGGTCAGTCGACGTCGTCGTGGCCGAACGGGTCGGCCTGCTCGCCGGGGATCCAGGCCAGGCCCGGAATGCCCCACTTGTGCTTCTTGATCGCCTTCTTGGCGGCGCGGGCGTTGCGTCCGATCAAGACGTCGACGTAGAGGAAGCCGTCGAGGTGTCCGGTCTCGTGCTGCAGCATGCGGGCGAAGAAGCCGTTGCCCTCGATCACCACCTCGTCGCCGTTGCGGTCGACGCCGGTGACGCGCGCCCACTCGGCGCGGCCGGTGGGGAACTGCTCGCCGGGCACCGACAGGCAGCCCTCTTCGTCATCGTCGGGATCGGGCATGGTCTCAGGTATTTCCGACGTCTCGAGGACGGGGTTGATCACCTCGCCCCGTCGACGTGCCGAGGCGCGACCCGCTTCGCCGTCGGGACAGTCATAGACGAACATCCGTTTGCCGACGCCCACCTGGTTGGCGGCGAGGCCGACGCCGTGCGCGGCGTCCATGGTCTCGTACATGTCGTCGAGGAGGGTGACGATCTCGTCAGACGGACGACCGTCGTCGTCGAGTTCGACCAACTCGGTCTGCTGGTGCAGGACCGGCTCGCCGACGATGCAGATCGGAAGCACAGACATGAGTGAAAAGCCTACTGCGCGCGGATGACGGCGACTGCCCTGGGCCTTCTGTGATCGGCTCGATAAGAGCGACCGAACCGGGCGAGTCACACGCGGTCGACCGCTTGCGGGCGTGGTTAGATGGTCACGAACCACATCGGTGTCATTCGACGGTCAGCGCACTCGTAGCCCGAGTTCTGTCACCGGAGTGGTACGCCGATTGACCCCGTCGAGGAGCCGACGCGGGTAGGGCCGGAGGCGAGCGTGAGGGAGCAAGATGGACGGCGCAGCAGCGCGTAGTCGCAAGCACGGTGATCAACCCGAGAACGCACCCGAACCGACAACGCAGAGTGCGGCCGGCCAATCCGTCGGTCCTCACGAGGTGGGTCCGGATGGTCTGTCGCGACGCGAGCACGACATCTTGGCGTTCGAGCGTCAGTGGTGGAAGTACGCGGGGGCCAAGGAAGAAGCGATCAAAGAGCTGTTCGGTCTGTCGGCAACGCGGTACTACCAGGTACTCAACGCGCTCGTCGATCGTCCGGAGTCGCTCGCCGCCGATCCGATGCTGGTGAAGCGATTGCGGCGGCTGCGTGCATCGCGTCAGAAGGCCCGCGCAGCGCGGCGGCTCGGCTTCGACATCACGTAGCGCTGAGCGCGGTTGCCCGCCGCGCGTGCGTTAAGGTCATCGGTGATGAATGCTGATCGCGAGCCCAATCGCCTTCCCTTGCGGGCCGGGGCCATGCTGCTCCTCGCAGTGGCTGTCGTGTTCGTCGGACTCGGCTGGCACTCCGCTGCGACGTCGGGACAGAGTCCGGAAGAAGGCCTCCGCGAAGCTCAGGCGAGCATTGCCACCACGTCGGCTCCCGCGTCGTCGTCTGCCACGAGCGCCTCGACAAGCGAGCGTCTCTGCGTGATCAACGCCGGGTCGGTCTCTGGTCTGGCATCGGAGGTCACCGACGACCTCAAGGCCAAGGGCTTCACCATGTCCAGCCCGTCCAACTACGACGGCGGCAGCTTCACCGAGAACACCATCCTCTACCGTGACTCGTCACAGAAGGCGGAAGCACAGAAGGTGGCGACCGCGCTGGGTTCGAGTCCCAGTGTCGAGCAGCGCCCGTCGTCGTTCACGATGTGTCGGGACGGTATCGCGGTGGTGGTGGTCACCCGATGAGTTCTGACACGGCAAGACTCTTCACCTGACTATGTTCACTCGACGGCCCAACGGATCTCTAGGAGCTTTCATGACCACCGGCAATTCGACACTTGGCTCGAAGACCCTGCGCAGCGTGCTCGCGCTCGGTGCTGCGGGCGCCATCGCCGCGGCACTTGCCGGCTGTACTCCCGACGAGCCGCGGTCGGACACCCCCGGTACCACGCCGTCGGTTGTGACCGGCAATCAGGCACCTCCCGGATCTGTCGACGACGCCGACAACATCCCGAACTCGGCCAAGGAGTCGGCGACCGCCCAACTCAAGGACACCAAGGGCCAGACCGTCGGCACCGCGACGTTCACGCCGAGCGGATCGTCGCTGCGCGTCGACGTGAAGGTCAGCAACGGCATCGCGGCGGGCTTCCACGGCATGCACATCCACGAGAACGGTGTGTGCGAGGCAAGCGGTTCGACGCCGTTCTCTTCGGCGGGCGGCCATCTGCAGGTCGACGGTCACACCGGTCATCCGTCGAGCGGCGACCTCGTGTCCATCAACGTGCTTGCAGACGGCACCGGCGAAACCGTGACCACGACAGACTCGGTGAACCTCAATCAGGTCGCAGGCAAGTCGATCATCATCCACGAGAAGCCCGACAACTTCGCGAACATCCCGACTCGTTACGCACCGACGCCCGACGCCGAGACGATGAAGACCGGCGACGCGGGCTCGCGTCTGGCATGCGGCGTCATCACCGTCAAGGGCTGACGCGGCACCGGTACCGGTCTGGGCTGCGCCTGTACGGGCGTCACCGGTCTGAGCGGAAGGCCTGATCGATGCCGAAGATCATCCCGATCGAGTTCTCCGGTTCGCCGACTCCGACGCTGGGCGTCGAGTGGGAGTTCGCGCTCACCGACAAGGTGTCCGGTGATCTGTCGAACTCGGCGGCAGAGCTGTTCGCTGAGGTCGGTCGCCGTGCCCCCGACCGTGCGGGCAAGGTGCATAAGGAGCTGTTGCGCAACACCGTCGAATTGGTGACCGGTGTGAGTACGACGACGCGTGAGGCGATCGACGACCTCTCGGCAACACTCGACGTCGTGCGGTCGATCACCGACCGGCTCGGCGTCGACCTCTACGGCGCAGGTACGCATCCGTTCGCGGAGTGGTCGACTCAATTGCTCACCGAGGGGCACCGGTACGCGGAGTTGATCAATCGCACCCAGTGGTGGGGCAGGCAGATGCTGATCTGGGGTGTCCACGTGCACGTGGGTATCGATCGACGCGACAAGGTGCTGCCGATCCTCACGTCGCTGCTCAACTACTACCCGCACCTCCTCGCGCTCTCGTCGTCGTCTCCGATGTGGTCGGGTCAGGACACCGGCTACGCGAGCAACCGCGCCATGATGTTCCAGCAGTTGCCCACCGCGGGCCTGCCGTTTCAGTTCCAGACCTGGCACGAGTTCGAGGCGTTCGTCGCCGATCAGAAGACCACCGGAATCATCGATCACCTCAACGAGATCCGGTGGGACATCCGCCCCTCACCACACCTGGGCACCATCGAGGTGCGGGTGTGCGACGGAATGACGAATCTGGTGGAGCTCTCGGCGATCGTCGCGCTCATCCACTGTCTCGTCGTCGATCTCGATCGTCGGCTGTCGGCAGGTGAAGAGCTGCCGCATATGGCGCCGTGGCTGGTGCAGGAGAACAAGTGGCGCGCCGCGCGCTACGGACTCGAGGCCATCGTCATTCTCGATTCCGACTGCGATGAGCGGCTTGTGACCGACGACCTCACCGTGTTGCTCAAACGACTCGAGCCGATCGCCGAGGAACTCGGGTGCATCGACGAACTCGCGCGCGTGATCGACATCGTCGATCACGGAGCCAGCTACCAGCGCCAGCGCAGCGTTTACCAGCACACCGGCGACATGCGTGCCGTGGTTGCATCGGTGGTGTCGGAACTGGATTGAGAATGCGCGCGTGACAATGCGCGCCGTTCACAATCGTCGCGAAAATGTCTTTTGCGTACAGTGTGTGTGCCGTTGGGTCTTGCGGGTAATTGATTTCACTTGCCGCTTTCCGGTAGGAAACCGGCACAATCAGAGGGTCGTCTCCTCTCACCCCCTGAAGGAAATCAGCCATGCCAGCTGTTGTGCCCTTGTCGAGCCCTGCCCCGAACATCCCCGGCCTGCTCGATCCGATCGTCGTCTTGGACGTCACCAGCGATGCAAGGATGATCGTCGCATCGCCGAGTATCGTTCCCGACCTCTGGCACGAGTACCTCGGTCGCGCCCACGCCGCGTACTCGGCTAGAGGTGTCGACGACGCACTCGACTACGACGCGATTTGCGACGGTTCGAGCACCACGGTGTTCTGTGCGGTGGTCGATACCGCGGGTGACGTCGTCGGTGGGCTGCGGGTCCAGGGGCCGTATACGCTGCCGCATCAGTCGCATGCGGTCACCGAATGGGACGGTCAATCAGGGCAGTCGGCGCTGATAAGAGCGATCGGCGCGCGCCTTGCCGGAGGGCTGATCGAGGTGAAGTCGGCGTTCGTCGATCCGACGTCGGGCGACGCAGCGGCGGCCGCGGGCTTTCTCGCTCGCACACCATTGATACTGATGGCGGCGACGGACACCCGACACATGCTCGCCACGGCAGCCGACTACGTGCTTGCCAGGTGGCAGTCGGGTGGCGGTCGGGTGGATACCGACATTCCGTCCACGCCGTATCCGGACGAAAGGTATCGCACACAGGCCATGTTCTGGGACCGCGATGCACTTGCGCGTCATGCGGAACCGGCGGTGTGGAGAACAATGTGCGCGGAATTCCGGCAAATGTCCCACGCATTCGATGCGGATTCCGTCGATGTCGCGTGACCGATTTCGACGACGCTGTTCGGACGACGCTATTCGGAAGCGAGCGGCCTACCGGTCGTCGGTCGCCCGTCCGCGCTCTCGGTGAAGACCGCGGCGAACACATCGGGGGCGAGTTCGTTCCACTGCATCTCGTGGTATTCGCGCTCGGCCAGAATCATGTGCTCGATGTCGAGCACGTAGCGTCCGGACACCACCGGACGTCCGCACACGATGTTGCGGGCAGCCGCGGCCGCGAGGCCACCCGACATCGCAGCGGTCGAGCCGAGCTGCGGCCACGAGGCGAGACTCCGACCGACCTGGCCCGCGGAGAACGCCATCCGCGACGTCAGATTGTCGCCGACGATCGCCATCGCCATGTCGAGTCGCTGCGTCGGGTCGGCGGCGTCGGCAGGGCTGAATTTCTCGCCGCGTCCGTGGAAGATCGGGTACTCGGGATCGAGATCGTATCGCTCGATGTCGAGCATCACGTTCTCGCCGATGTCGGTGACGCTGACCACCGGAATGCGTGCCGCGCGAGCGCGCCGACGCATGTCGATCTTCATCGCGACGTCGTCGATCTCCTCGATGATCACCGAGACCGGCTTGCCCGTAGCCACTCCGAGGAACTCGTCGGCCACGTCGGTCGCGTAGCCGTGCTCGAACCGCGTCACCGACGAGTACGGATCACCCTCGAGGATGCGGCGTTCGGCGATGTCGATCTTGGAGAGTCCGACGTCGCAGATCGAAGCCGACATGCGGTTGAGGTTGGTCGGTGAGAGGCGATCAGAGTCGGCGATGTGGAAACCGCGGGCACCGGTCAGCGCGCACGATGCCAGCGCCGACGAGCCGACGGAAAGTCCCGCGACGGCGACCGTGGCGTCATGCCACCGCTCCTGCTCGGAGCCGGTGAGCAAGAATCGGTTGCGCGCTGTTTTGAGTCGGTAGAACAGTTCGGCGTCGGGCATTCGGACGACAGTGTTCCGCCAGTTGATCAGGACGTACCGTGTGCGGTCGTCGATGACGGCGGGGTCGTCGAAGTCGACGAGCCCGTGTGGTGAGGACCCCGGCTCGATGTGCTCGAGCGCGTCGAGCGCGCGGAGTTCCTCGATCGCCGACGGCCACATGTCGACCAGCTCGCGGTGTGACGCGTCGGTGAGCTGCGCGATCCGCGCGGCGTCGTAGTAGGGGTGCAGGATCTCGATCATGGACTCTCTCCTCGTCCGCACGCGGCTGATGGCGGCGGTATCCGCGAGTTCGCGCGGTGTGCTTGGGCCAGAGGTCGCCGGAAGGGCAGGCGCACGACCTGGCCGCGTCGCCGCTGTATCGGCGGCGCGCCAGCTGAATTCGGCGATAGACGAGACGACCGACCGGTTTCGACCGAGGTGCTTTGCGGCGTAGAGAAGGTGGTCGGCCGGAGCGATGAGCTGGTCGAGGCCATGAGGCGTCTGTGCGGAGTCGTCGTCGTAGAGTTCCTCGGGGTCGGCGGTTACGCCGCCGACGCTGATCGTGACTCCCGCATGTGCGTGCACGGTGAGACACAGCCGTGCAGCGATGTCGCGCAGTTGCCCCTCGTCGTCGACGACCGCCAGCACGGTGAACTCTTCGCCGCCCGTTCTCGCGACCAGAGCGTCGTCGGGGACGTTGTCGCGCAGCAGTGTGGTCACATCGACGAGGATCGCGTCGCCTGCGGCGTGACCGTGGGCGTCGTTGATGCGTTTGAAGTGGTCGATGTCGATGACGAGCATCGCGATGCTTCTGCCCGCCCGGTGGGCCGAGCGGAACATCGCTGCCGCGCCGTCGAAGAGGCCTCGCCTGTTGAGGGCCCCGGTGAGGGGATCGGTGATGCTCAGTCTCGCCTGCTCCGCGAGCAACGACAACAGGGTGCGACGCAGCATCGTGACCATGATCGTCGGGATTGCGATCGCCATCAGAACCGCGCCACCCCCGACGGCCAGAGCGGTCGGCGATGTGGCGCGTGCGGCCATGACCGCGCACGCGAGAGCCATTGCCGCGACGACGAAACTGACCACGAGACGTTGCGGCGATGCCATGGCGGTGAGGGCGGGCACCGCGGCGATCAGGACGAGAACGGCGATGGCCGAGCCATCGTCGGCGATGACGGCCGCAGAAGCCGCGATCCCCAGCATCCCGCCGAAACCGTCGAGCGTGAATTGCCGATCGGTGAGCTTGCCGGCGCGGACCGTGAGCGCAACCGAGAAGAGCGTGAAGATCCCGACGAGGACCAATACCCAGTGGGTGCCGGGAATGAGGAAGGAATTCGACGAGAGCCCGAATGCGATGAGTGGGACAGCACCGACCTGGCTGCACACCATCGCGAGCGAGCGCTGATCAAACCGCTTCGCCACCGACGCCACTCCTTCACCTCCGCGTGCTCATCGTTCGCGCGGATGGCGCGAGGACGAATCCCCCCCCACATAATTGTGACCGAACACTGTGTAGGAAGCGACGCTTCACAGGTGATTGTGACGAGATCAGTCGATATCGCCCCGGTCCAAACGTTCTTTCGCGATCAATCCGTCCTGGGCACGTTGTTCCTGGTATACCAATCGGCCTATTCTATGCGCGATCACCGGTGCCGTGATGATTGCGAAGAGGCCGGCGAGAATCAACATTCCCACGTCGACGTTGTCGCCGAGTTGGATGATCGCTCCCAGGAGGATCTGCAACAGTCCGAACGTCTGGGGCTTGGTCGCCGCGTGCATTCGACTCAACGTGTCGGGGAACCGGAACACCCCGAGCGCCGCGGTGAACGCCATCAGTGCACCGAGGATGAGGAAGACCGAGCTGACGATGTCGACGATCATGGTCGTTGCCCCCTCATGTCTGGTCGTCCCGAACTCGGAAGCGGGCGATCGCGATCGATCCGACGAAGCTGAGGAGCGCGAGCGCGACGACGCCGGGTACCACGGTGGTGTCGCCGCTGTAGGCAGCCCACACGGCGAGACCGCACATCGCGAGCGCGATGAGTGTGTCGAGCGCGACGAGGCGGTCGAGGGTTGTCGGTCCCATCAGCGCACGGGCAGCGGTCAGCACGGCAGCGACGAGCAGTAGCGCGGCCACGATCACCCAGACGACGCTCATCGGTTCTGCTCCGCTTTGATCGACGCCCGCTCGGCGGTGCGTACGTGGTGATAGTCGTCGTCGATGCCGTGGTACGGGCTCGGATGCCATTCGCTATCGCGCTCGAATGCCTTGATGAACATTCGCTCGACAAACTCGATCTGCCGGTGGAACGCGCGCACCTTCTTGTCCGATCGGACGTCGAAGACGTGCACGTAGATCAGCCGACGACGGTGGTCGATTTCCAGCACCATGGTGCCGGGCACGAGATTGAGATAGTCGACGGCGAGAGTGAGCACCATGTCGGACTTGATTGCCACCCGCACTCGGATGACCGCGCCGAGCGGGCGGTAGCCGGGTCGGATCGCGGCCCGTGCGACCTGCGCACTCGACACGAAGAAGTCGACGATCAGCCGTGCGACCAGCCACAGCACCGACACCGGGTGGATGCGACCCTCGACCGGCACCCGGGGCAGCGGCAACAGGATGGAGATGGCCAGCGCGAGCACGATGCCGCCGATGATGTTGGCCCACGACACCGTGCCCCACAGCAACACCCAGACGAAGGTGAGCCAGGCGAGAACCCAGAGTCGAACGGCCAGTTCACGGCCGTCGCCCGCGATGCGGCCGGGCAGGCGGATGTGTTCACGGAGCCACACGAACACGCGGACTGTGTTCCAGAAGATGAACAGTAGCGACACGCGCCACGCATTGACGAGGAACGACCTCACGGGCCCTTTTCCGGGCGCGCGTACCGCACCGGAGCTGCGACGCTGGGCTTGCTGAGCCGGGTCGTCCTTTCCGGGATCGCGCTTTTCGGGGTGTTCGTCCGTCATCTGTCACCTCCCAGCACGCTGACG
>NZ_DLSO01000018.1:0-3901 GCF_002500165.1 Gordonia sp. UBA7860
GCCGACGCCGATCCCGAGGCCACCCGCATCGATCAGGGACAACACGGAATCGCGCGACAGGTTGCTCGTCACGTACGTGACCTTCAACTCCGCCGACCAGTCACGGAACTCGGGCCGGTACCGCAGGTCCGCCGACCGCGACATCCCGCCCAGCCGCACCACGTCCTCACGCATCTGCGGCTCACCATGAATCTTCACCAGCTGCTGCGGATCAGCCTTCGTCAGAAGACCGTGCATGAACACGAACTGCCTCAGCTCGGTCATCTTCACGCTCTTGCCGTAGAACCGTGCTGCCCCAACGGTTGCCGCCTTGAACGCCGTGACGGGAAACCCGTACTCGTCCGGACCGTCCTCCCTTGCAATCCGATAGAACGCGGCATCGTACTCGGCCTGCGGGTCCCGAATCTGCTTGACGCTCTTCTTGCCCTGCTGCGCCTCGAGCATCATGCGTTTCGACTTCTCCGAGAAGTTGTGCACGATCAACGGCGACGTGCCACGGATCGGCACAATCATCGTTTCGGACGCGATCTTCGAGATCTCGATGCGATCAGTCATTTGGTATGCTCCTTGTGTCAGTTTGGATTTGCTGATTTCACGGCCCCGGCGCTGCAACGCCGGGGTTGTCTTATTTCCGGGGCCGGCCGCGTTCCGCAATTGCGGGACCGACCCCGTCTCCTACGCTCGAAGCACCACACAGCGAACGAGGAGAAACTCGATGAACCAGTCGGACCGCCAGGCGATGGCACTCGCGATGTATACGGTCGAAAAGCATGTGCACCCCGATGCCGTGTTCACCCGCGCAACCGCGAACGCCATCCGCGACGTGATCGAGGAACCGCTGGGTCCAGGTGAAGAACTGAGGCTTTCCGACGTCCTCGGCGACGCCCTCACACAGATGCTCAAACTCTGTGCCCAACAAGAGGTCGCCCTCCGCCAACTGGAGACGAAAATCGCGGAACGATAGCTCACCCGCCGCGAACCGAGACAACAATTCGTCCAGTGCCACTGGAACCACATCGACCTGCGCCATCACGCAACCTCGGTCGCATCGATGGCTGGGCGTCGGATAGCAATCTGAGGCACGTCGAGAGCCTTGGCTGCGCGCGCAAGAAGAACCTCGGTGAGGTGCTTCCGTCCCGCTTCAATGTTCGCCAGGTATGGACGGGATATCCCAATCGTCGATGCGAAGTCGTCGGGGCGGTAACCACGCATCTCGCGCATCACGCGGAGTGTGTTGCCGACCCGGACATCCTCCATCGACTTGGAGGAAGTGCATTCAAGTTCCTTCGCCATGCCGACAAATGTACGGAACAAAGGGGAACATGTCAACGGAACTCAAAGGAACAACACGAAACTTGGCTATCGTTCCAGGTCAAGCCATCTCACACGGATGTAGTTATCGGTGTGTTTTCCTTGAAATTCCGTGCCCAGGCCTGGAATAGTGATGTTGCTGTTCCCGAAAGTTCCTGCAACGCTCAGAGCATGAAACGAACAACAACCCAAGCAGGCGCCATCGTCGCCGCGCGACGACGCGAACTAGGACTTGATGTGGCTGAGTTGGCGAGGACGGCGGGAGTGGACGTCAAGACGATCCGATCTCTTGAAGCCGGTGAACGGATGCCGCGAGACAGCACGAAAGCGAAGATTGAGCGCGCCCTCAGCTGGGACTCCGGCGGGATCGATGAAGTGATGGAAGGACGCGAGCCCCCCGTATCTGGAGCGCTACGTGGTTCGGACGGACGTGTGCTGAACGATTTCGTAGCTATCGGAGGCGCCGAACAAGAGCTTCTTGAGCATCTAATGCTGGCGAAGCTCGTGATGGACGCGCGCGATTTCGTCCGTCGACGGCCATCAGCAGAAAACAATGTGCTCGCTCGATCACTGGATGAGGCATCTGAACTAGCCATAAGGGCGGTAGCACGGGCAGAGGATTACAGCCTTGCGGACGCTGAGTGGCGCATCAACGAGGAACGCGTCGCGAACAGTATCCGACGACAGGGCGACGTTTACGTCGTTGAAGACCCGAGTCGCCAGTCTGACTACGAACTCGTAAGTGGCGCGGATCGTCAGGTGACCGATCGGACAAAAGGTGAGCGGTTGCATGACGAGATGTCGGCAGCTGGGGAAGAATCTCAGGTCGATCCAGGCGAGGAGGGCTGACCGTGGATGATGAGAGGCGTGCTGCGAAGGAGCGTCGGAAGGCTGAGGCGCGGGCGTCGAAGGAAGTCTTGAACTCGCTGGGCTTTCGGGAGCAGGTGGCCTTGAAGTCGGGTTTCGGTGGTGTCGTGTGCGACGGCGTCAGCATCGGGTTCGGAGCAAGGTCGGATCAGTGGTTCCCGATCGCGGGATGCCACGCTACTGTCCGGTACGGCGCGATCGAGCAACACCAGAGCTTAAATCGGATGGCGGTTGGTGGGGCGGTCGCGGGCTGGAAGGGTGCCGCTGTCGGATCGGTGGCGGGAGAGACGAAGCAGAACATCTGGCTCGACGTCGAATGGCCCGACGGTCGGAAGGTATCGGGGCTGGGCGTTGGCGAGTACAACGCGACGAAGTTCGCCGACTTGGTCAACCGATTGAGCAGCGCAGACCCAAAGCCCTCCGCATCGCAACCTACCCCAGTGCCACCACCACCTCCGCCGCCGTCGGTGCCTGCTGGCTGGTATCCGGACGCGGCTGATGCGGTGTTGCTTCGGTATTGGGATGGGGAGCAGTGGACCGAACACACGGCGCCGAGGCCGCCGCAGTGAGCCATCGGCAGTGGTGTCGCGGTCGTGGCTGAGTATCGCGTTGACAGGGGGTATCTCGACGACTTTGATGCGACGATTCCATACGGAGAGCATGGCGAGTGGCTTGTCGAGATCAGGGCTTTGATCTGGTGCTATCGGGGCCAGGTGCGGTTCTTCGAGATCGCCTTGTGGGCGATTGGAGATGAGCACCGCTACGAGGTCGCATCGATTGACTGCTGTGACTCGTCGATCCACATTCACCGACTGAAGCGGTCTGCCCCCACGGATCGACAAGCTGATCGCCGCACGATAGTCGCGCTGACCGCCAATGACCACGCTATCGTTGACAGGGAGTATCAAGTTCAGCTGGACTGGATGGACGAACAGTGGCCTGCACTACTGAGGAGTTGGGATGACATCTGATCGCTCCCTCGCCACGCGCCTGTACTCGCGAATCTCTCGAGATGCCGAGTTCACGAAGACGCTAAAGGCCGAGGGCATCAAGAGTGTCATCGTCTGCGTTGCGTCGGATCGTGCTGATGATGTCGAAAAGTCGTTGCGCCGAAACTACCCTGGCCAGCGCGTAGCGGTAGCAACGTTCTTCCCTGACCGTCACACGTTTGAGCTGACGTGGATGGAATGGCATGACCGGATCGCCGACGACGAGTCTCGACCAGTGTTCACTGTGCCTGATGACACCACGATCGGTCAGCAGGTGCTGCATGCCATCGCAGTCGATCGCGCCCGTTGGGCCGAGTACGTCAGATCGACGAAGCGGCCACACACGGCTGGACGGTCACGCTCATACTCCACGCTGGAGATGGAAAAGGAACTCGCAACCGCCTGAATTACAGGCGAGTAATTCCAGTTCAGGGGCGTTTTGTGTCAGACCCCCGCTCTACGTTGTCCGGTATGTCGATTTACCATCCGTGGCGTGACGCCCGCCTCCGTGAGCACCTGACGATCCGGTTCGTCGACCATCTTCCCGCGGGCGTGCGGGGCCAAATCCGTGGTGACGTTGTCGTGGTGAACCGTCACATGCTCGGCGACGAGCGGCGCTGCACGATCGCACACGAGTTGGTGCATGACGAGCGTCGCGTCTTTCCCGTCGACCCAGTGCTCCGCGCCCGGGAGGAACTCACGGTCGAGCGGATCGCGGCCCGGCGCCTCGTCGC
>NZ_DLSO01000018.1:4201-4419 GCF_002500165.1 Gordonia sp. UBA7860
CGACGTCCCCATGCTGATCGCGCTCGTCCAATCACTCACCGACACCGAACGGCGATGGATTGATGAGCAACTCGAGCAGCGTGGTGTCGAATAGTCCGTCTGGACGACAACGCCGTACGTGTCCGACTCGGGCGGTACGATTCCGGCATTCCACCCGATCGGGAAGGGCCTGCCAGCCTCATGAAGCTCCGTCACGCGACCGTCGTCGCGATGCTCGC